>NZ_JBOGEG010000036.1:0-38026 GCF_050701915.1 Glutamicibacter sp.
GGGCAGGAATCCACGTGGATTCCTGCCCTCTTCGCGCTTCTTGCAGGGACTGCTCTCGTCAGCCCGATAGTGCTCCGGCTGGGCGGTGCTCCCGCTCCAGTGCGGACGCCGCGTCTGCGTACATGATTTCCTTGACGGCGCCCAGCGTGCCCGGGTATTCCGGCAGGTGGTTACCGGCCAGCTGCACCGCTCGTTCCACGAGTTGCTCCACCGGCACTGCCTCGTCCACCAGTCCGGCGGCCGCGGCCTGGTCGCCGTCGAAGCGCCGCCCGGTCAGCATGGCGTCGCGCGCCTGCGCTGGGCTGAGCTTGGACTGCACCAGGGCGGCCATGCCTTCGGTGAAGGCGATGCCGATATTCACTTCGGGGAAGCAGAAGAAGCCGCGTTCGGTACGCATCACCCGGTAGTCGTGGGCCATGGCCAGCAGCGCTCCACCGCCGAAGGCATGGCCGTTGATGGCAGCCGCGGTGGGCAGGGGCAGCGTGAGCACCCGCCGGTACAGCGCCTGCAGCGGACGCAAGTAGTCAGGGTCGAGTTCCACTGGGCCGTCGGCTTCGGCGACGTCTAGGCCGTTGGAGTAGAACTTGCCCGTGCCGGTGGTCACCAGCGTGGTGGCCGGCGAAGCGAGCAGCTCATCGAGCAGGGTGCCGACTTCGAGCAGCCAGCTGGTGCTTTGGCGGTTTTCATCCGCACCCAGGTCCAGGATGGCGGTGCTATCGATGTATTCCAGGCTAGGCATTGGCGCCTTCCTTGGCCGGTGCGAGCGGGCGGATGTTGCGCTTGAGGATCTTGCCGGCCGCGTTGCGCGGCAGCTCCTGGGTGATTTCCACGCTGCGCGGCACCTTGTAGTTGGCCAGCCACTTGCGGCAGTGGGAGATCACGTCCTGCTCGGTGAGCTGCGAGCCAGACAGCACCTCGACGACCGCGTGCGCTACCTCGCCCATCCGGTCATCGGGACGGGGGAGCACCGCGCAGGCAAAAACACCGTCCAGCGAGCCGATGGTGTTTTCCACCTCGGCCGGGTACACGTTGAACCCGCCCACGGTGAACATGTCCTTGATCCGGTCCACAATGCTCAGGTAGCCCTCTTCGTTGAGCTTGCCCATGTCCCCGGTGTGCAGCCAGCCTTCGGCGTCAACTGCCTTGGCGGTGGCTTCCGGGTCATCAAGGTAGCCGAGCATGACGTTTTCTCCGCGGACCAGCACCTCGCCTGCGGTGCCCGCCGGGAGGTCGCGTCCGTCGGTGTCCACCACGCGCACCTC
The DNA here is from genome assembly GCF_050701915.1 of Glutamicibacter sp. NCBI lineage: Bacteria > Bacillati > Actinomycetota > Actinomycetes > Micrococcales > Micrococcaceae > Glutamicibacter > Glutamicibacter sp. The sequence goes on from NZ_JBOGEG010000036.1 coordinate 1,263, forward strand.
GAAGCCGGCGGTGGGCCGGCCGGCGGTGGTAGTGACGGTGTGCGCGCTGTCGTCCGCGCTGCACATGGTGACCACCACGGCCTCACTCAGCCCATAGGCAGTGGTCAGCTGCTGAACCTGGGCTTCGGTGCGCAGGCGTTCGAGCAACCGGTCCGGGACCATGGCGGAGCCGAGCACGGCCAGGCGCCAGTTGGTCTCCGCCACGGCCGGGAAATTCGGGTGGTCGAGGATTGACTGGTGGATTGTCGGGGCGCCGGGGATGACGCTGATCTTCTCCTCGCGCAGCAGGCGAACCGTCTCGTCCAGGTCGAAGGTCGCCATGGGGTAGATGGCCGCGCCGGTGGCCAGGCAGACCATGATCCCGACCTTGTAGCCGAAGGTGTGGGAGAACGGGCTCACCACAAGGTAGCGGTCTTCTTCGGTGATCTGCGCGTGGTCGGCCCAGGCGTAGCTGACGCCCAGGGACTGGCGGTGCGCGGAGATCACGCCCTTGCTGCGCCCGGTGGTTCCGGAAGTGAAGAAGAGATCCGCGATGTCTTCTGGGGAAACTTGAGCGGCGCGATCAGCGACCACGGACGGATCGGTGCTACGGCCGGCGGCCAGGTATTCGTCCCAGCCCTCCAGCGGAAGCACTGCGGTGCCCTCCGAGGCGCCGGAGGCCCAACTAGGCAGGCTGACCAGGGTCTTCAACTTCGGCAAGCCGGGGACCAGATGGGCCTCGTCGATGTAGCCGAGGTGCGCGGCGCCCTCGACGAGCAGGCGGGTATAGGAGGTGTCCAGGAAGCCTTCGGCCACGAACAAGACCCGGGCCTCCGCCCGGGAGAGGATCTGGTGCGCTTCGACGCCGCGGTAGCGAGAGTTCAGCGGCACCATGGCGGCGCCGACGCTGGTGGCCGCGAGTGCTGCGATCACCCAGCGCGCGCTGTTCGGTGCCCAGATGGCGACCTTGTCACCGTGCTTCACTCCGCTGGCGATGAGCGCCGCGGAGGCCTGGCGGATCTGCTCGGCCAGTTCGGCGAAGCTCAGGCGCATCGGCCCGTCGACCAGCGCCTCCCTGTCGGTGAAATGCTCGGCGGCATAGGCCACCAGAGCGGGGATGGTTTGCGGTTGATCATGGCTCTGCATGCTCGTGGCTCCCTTGTCTCTTCGCAGCACCGTCCCCAACTGGTGGGACGCTCTGTGTTGGCGTAATCGAGCTCAATGTCCACCGCGTAGCCCGGTTTAGGGGCCAGCGGGGAAATAGTTCGAGGCTACTGAGGATGGGGATGCTCTGAGCAGGGTGTCCCGGTGGGCGGGAGTGCCGGTGCAGCAGGGAGAACGTCGGGAGCCGCAGGTGGCAGCTTGTCGGCCTAGGCCACGATCCCGTCGAGGAACAGGGCACTGCAATCGGCCGTGAGCTGGTCCAGCGTGTACTTCTTGGACGGGGTGAACCAGCGGGCGGTCAGCCACAAGGAATCACGGATCAACCGGTGCGCTACCTGGGCATCCAGGTCTTTCTTGAACACGCCGGAGGCGATGCCCTGTTCGATGACGTCCACCCAGAGCTTGGCGATGTCGCTGCTGATCGCGCGTGCACCGGTCGACTTGGGCAGCTTCTGGATGTACGCGACTTCGTTCTGGTAGATCTGCGTGGCGTGGGGGAAGTCGCGGATGATTTCCAGGGTGATGCGGATCAGCTGGTTCAGCGCCTCGCGGGGTTCGGTGCCCGATTCGGTGGCGTTGCGGTAGCGCCCCTGCAGTTCCTGCAGGAATTCGGTCAGGATTTCCTCGACCATCTCGTCCTTGGACGCGAAGTGGTGGTAGAGGCTGCCGGAGAGCATGCCCACCGAAGCCGAGATCTCGCGCACCGAGGTGCCGCCGATGCCCTGCTCGGAGAAAAGTCGCGCAGCGTTGTCGAGGATGACAGTCCGTCGGGCCGGTGTGGTCTTTTCAGCCATGTTTCGCTCTTTCGCAGAAGGTGAAGGTCAAGATGCAGGATGTGTTGCTTGGGCGCGGCGGTCGCGGCAAAGTCGAATTCCATCCTAACAACAAACCAAGCGCTCGTTCCCGGCACCCGAGCCGTCCCGTCTACCGGGATACAGCGCCCAGCCCCCAAAAGTCCTGGATGTAATGGTGGGGGAGTGGACCGACCGCCCCGTCTTTCCCCGAAGGAGCAGCACATGAGGAACTGGACCCACCACTACGCTCGCATCAATGGCATCCAGATGCACTACGTGGAAGAAGGCCAGGGCCCGCTGGTTCTCCTGCTGCATGGCTTCCCGCACACCTGGTTCAGCTGGCGCCACCAGATCAGCGCGCTCGCCGCGGACGGCTACCGGGTGGTGGCCCCGGACCTGCGCGGCATGGGCCAGACCGAAGCCCCCGGGGAACTCGCGGCCTACCGGGCTGATGTCATCACCGCCGATCTGGTGGGCCTGCTCGACCACCTGGGTGAACCGCAGGCGGTGGTCTCCGGCATCGACTACGGCATGTTTGCAGCCTACGACCTAGCCGCCGAGCACCCGGACCGCGTGCGCGCGCTAATTGGCCTGCAGTACTCCGGCCTGCCTCACTACGACTCGCTGCCTTCGCAGACCGAGATCGAACGCGGCAAGGAGGCGTTCAACCACATGGCCTACTACCATGTGGATCCGCAGGGCGCCCGCGCAGACTACGACGCGCACCCGCGCGAGATCATCGCCAAGATTTTCCACGTGCTCTCCACCGACGGGGACTTCGCCGCAGTGCACGCCAACCCGCCTGGCACGCCCTACCGCCAGGCGCTGCCGCAGCCGCCGGCCCTGCCCTGGTCCTGGCTGGGCGAGTGGGAACTGGAAGCCTATGTCAGCGACTTCGCGCGCAGCGGATTTGGCGGCGGCATCAACTGGTACCGGGTGGCGGACCTGAACTGGGAATACCGCAACACCCGCGCGGCCGGGAAAAGCACGGTGCCCTACTACTTCCTGGGCTCGGAAACCGACCTGCAGCTCGCCGAACAGTACGGCGACGGCATCCAAGCGCAGCTCCACGCCCAGCACGAGGACGTGCGCCTGGTGGCCACAGTGCCCGGCGGCGGCTACCTGATCGCGATGGAGCGCGCCGCCGAGGTCACCGCGAACTTCCTTGCATTCCTCCACGATATGGACCGGGTAAGCGTCTAATCCGCAAGCGCACCTAGAATTGCCATCGAGGCGATGAGGAGGCTGCATGCAGTGGATTGAGGCGGCACTTGTCCGTGGCGGAACGAGCAAGGGCATGTTTTTTGCCGAGGACTGGCTCCCGGAAGGGCGCGAGGCCCGGGACCGGGTATTCGCCGCGGCGCTGGGCTCCCCGGACCGCTTCGGCCGCCAGCTGGACGGGATGGGCGGAGGCATTTCCTCGCTGTCCAAGGTCATAGTGGTCTCCCGCTCGCAACGCGAGGGAGTGGACCTGGACTACACCTTCGGCCAGGTCGCGGTGGATACCGGGGTGACCGACTACGCGGGCAACTGCGGCAACCTGTCCTCCGGGGTGGTGCCCTTTGCCCTGGAAGCCGGGCTGCTCCAGGCCAACGATGGCCACCAGGACTTCACGCTGTTCAACACGAACACCTCGAAGATCGTCCAGGTGAGACTGGCAGTCACCGATGGGCGCGCCTCCGTGGAGGGTGAGCTGTCGCTGCCCGGGGTGCATGGCGCCGGTGCGCCAATTGAATTGGGCTACCCCGACCCGTCCGGCAGCCGCAGCGCAGGGCTATTGCCCTCCGGCAATCCGGTGGACCTGCTGCAGGTGGAAGGGCTGGAGTATCCGGTGAGCCTGGTGGACGCGGCGCTGCCGACGGTGGTCATCGAGGCCGCGCGGCTGGGCCTGGACGGCACCGAAAGCCCGGAAAGCATCGACGCGAACAAGCCGGTGTTGGTGTTGCTGGAGAAGATCCGCCGGGCCGGGGCAGTGGCCATGGGACTATGCTCCAATCCCGACGACGCGGCGCAGGTCACACCCAAGATCGTGCTGGCCGCCGCGCCGGCGCCGGCAAAGCTGCTGGACGGCTCGCTGAGCCCGGCCTCGGACTGCGACCTGCTGGTCAGGGTGATCTCCATGGGGCAGACGCACAAGGCCGTTCCTGGCACGGGGGCGATGTGCCTGGCGGCGGCCGCACAGATTCCCGGAAGCATCGCCGCAACGCTGTCCGGTGGCCTACCCAGCGACGTCATCCGGTTGGGCACCCCTTCCGGCGCGGTGTCCGCCGCAGCGCATTTCAACGGCGCCGGACAGCTGGAGCACACCTCGCTGCTGCGCACCGCGAGGATCCTGATGAAGGGATTCGTGCAGCTGCCGCGATAGCCATCTAACGGCAACTGCACGAACTGCCCGTAATGAACTGCTAACCGATGCTGCTCAGCGGCAGCAGCCGCTCGCGGTCCACCGCGTACGGGGAGCTGCCATCCGGCAGCGAACCGTGCTGGTCATTGGGCTCCATCACGCAGTGGGTGCGCCCGTAGACCGTGTACATGCACTTGTTGCAGTGGATGCAGCGGCTGGTGACCGTGGAATCCTCGCGGATCCGGTTGGCCAGGTCCGGCTCGCGCAGCAGCCCGCGGCCCATGGCCACGAAGTCGAAGCCCTCGCGCATGCCGGTGTCGATGTGCTCGCGGCTGGTGATGCCGCCGAGCAGGATCAGCTTGGTGTGCTTCATGACCGGCACGAACTGCCGGGCGGCATCCAGCATGTACAGGTCCTTGTACGGGAAGCTGCCCAGAGCGAGCTTGCCGAACAACCGCACTCCGGTCTTCATCGGCTCCTTCACCACGGCGGCGAAGTCCGAGACCGGCACGTCACCGCGGAACAGGTACATCTGGCGGATGATCGAGGACCCCTGGGTCAGCTCGATGGCATCCAGGTTCCGGTCCTCGTCCAGCAGCTGCGCGGTGCGGATCGAGTCATTGAGCCAGATGCTGCCCGGCAGCCCGTCGTCCATGCTGATCTTGGCAATGACAGCGATCTTGTCCCCGACCACCTCGCGCACGCGCTGGGCAATCTCGCGTACGAAGCGCGAGCGGTTCTCGATGCTGCCGCCGTACTCGTCCTTGCGCCGGTTCAGCAGTGTGGAGAGGAAGGAACTGGGCAGGTAGTTGTGCCCGAAGTGCAGCTCCACGGCGTCGAAGCCAGCCTGCACCGCGATCCGCGCCGCCGCCCCGAACTGCTCGATGACTTCGGTGATTTCCTCGCGGCGGATGGCTCGGCAGTATTCCATTGAGGAGGGGTTCACGAACCTGCTCGGCCCCATGGAGGTCACGCCGGTGATTTTCTTGGAAGCGACCATGCCTGCATGGCCCAGCTGCGCGCTGATCGCCCCGCCTTCGGCATGGATCGCATCGGTCAGCTGCCGCAGCCCGGGCAGCGCCTGCTCGCTCATCAGGATCTGCCCCGGCGCCGAGGCGCCTTCCGGGGACACGCAGCAGTAGGCCACGGTGGTCATCGCCGCGCCGCCGCGGATGAAGTCCAGGTGGAAATCGATCAGGTCGTCGGTGACCAGGCCCTTGGGGGAGCGGCCTTCGGAGGTGGCGGCCTTGATGATGCGGTTTCGCAGCGTCACCGGGCCCAGGGTGGTCGGGGCAAATGGGTCGGGATTGGTGGTGATCATGCTCGTCCTTTCCGCGGCACGAGGCCGGGTGGTGGGATAGGGAACAGCAAACGAAGGCAAAGGGGCTCCCACCATGGTGCTGACCGTGGTGGGAGCCCCTTGCCGGGTGCGCCGAGGCGTCCTAGACGGCGTCTTCGACTAGCGCTTCGCCGATGACCGGCTCCACGCGCGACTTGATTTCCAGCTTTCCGTCGCGCACTGCGTCGTCGATGCTCTGGCTCAATGACGCGCAGCTCAGCGCGGTGGTGCCGCAGACGCTGTCGCGGTCATCGGCGGTGGCTTCGGCGAAGCGGGGGCACGAGGTTGCCGCATCACTGACCCACTGCACACTGGTGTGCGGGATGCTGTATTTCTCCACCAGGACGGCGGTCCCGCACTGCTGGCAATCGATCTGTTTCATGAGGTGCTCCTCGCTGGCCCTGGTTCCGGGCCAATAGTACTTTTTTCCCCTGCAGCATTGCTCCGGGTGCGTGGTGTGTCGGCTAGGGCTAGGCCTTGGCCTTGGTGGGATCCTGCTCCGGAACGATGCCCCTGGCCACGTTCTCCGCGACCTCGACCTTCCAGGTTTCCAATGCCTTGGTGGTGTCCACCTCGAACTCGAAGCGGGCGACCATGTCCTCGGTGATGTCCTCTACATCCACGAAGAACTGCTCGTACCAGCGGCGCAACTGGTATACCGGGCCGTCCTCAGCGGTCAGCAGCGGGTTCTCGATGCGGGTCTTGTGCTTCCAGATCTCCACGTCCTGCTTGAACTGGGTCTCGACGCCTTCGGTGAACATCTCGGCCATGCCGTCAGCTTGCTCCTGGGTGACTCCGTCGATGGTGTGCACGGTCGTGCCGAACATCAGCACGAAGGAATCCTGCGAGATCGGGTAGTGGCAGTTAACCAGCTTGGTCTCAACGGTGGTGTCCCCAGCAACGGTGTACACGGTGTCCAGCATGAAAGAGGGGCCGTAATAAGCGGCATCGGAGATGGTCTCCGAGTCCGGCATGTCCAGCTGCACGCCGGTGTGGATGTCGTCACGACCGGTCGAGCGCATGTGCTGAGCGGCGACGTGGCCTTCGAAGATGTTCTTGAAGTACTGCGGCATCTGGTAGTGCACGTAGAAGAAGTGGGCCATGTCCACCACGTTGTCCACGATCTCGCGGCAGTTCGATCCCTCGACCAGGAAGGTGTTCCAGGACCAGTCGCTCCACTCGGAAGTGCCGAAGCCCGGGATCTCCGGAATAGTCACGTCGGCCGGGGGCGGGTTACCCTGCGGGTCGTTCCAGACGAACAGCAGGCCGTTGACCTCCATGGTTTCCCAGGCTGCGGTGCGGGCGCGCAGTGGCACGCGCTGCGCGTACGGCACGTCCTTGCACTTGCCGTCGCCGCCCCAGCGCCAGTCGTGGAACGGGCATGAGATCTCGTCGCCCTTGACTTCGCCCTTGGACAGGTCGCCTCCCATGTGGCGGCAGAAGGCATCCAGCACATTGAGCTTGCCTTTGGTATCGGCCCAGATGACTACCTTGGTGCCAAAGACCTTCACGGTGTGAGGCTTGCCGTCGCGGAAGTCCTCGGAACGGCCCAGGCAATGCCAGCCGCGCGCGAATCGAGTCGGATTACTTCCCGCGTCGATAAGGCGGACTTCGTCGAACTGCTCGGAATCGGTGACTTCGGTCATGTCAATGGACATGGCTTCTCCTATTCGTAGGTGTGGTGCCGGCGATTCGTGGTGTTTCGCCGTAGGGTAGCTGCGCACCGATGGCAGGGCCATCATCGGTGAAGGCCTGTAGGTGCAGCGAGCCGGGGGTCTTTCAGGGTTGCTCAGCGCATGAGCACTTGCCCGCCGTCCACCGGCAGGGAATGCCCGGTGATGTAGCGGGAGTTTTCCGAGCAGAGGAACACGACCGCCGGGCCGATGTCCTTCTCGGTGTCGCCCATGCGCCCGAGCGGAATTGTCGCCATGTACTCGCGGGCTTCCGCCGGGTTGATGCGCTCCCAATGCTCGAGTGAGGGCGAAGTGGCCAGCGGAAGAATTGCGTTGACCCGAATGCCGTCGGCTGCCCATTCGCAGGCCGCCGTGCGAGTCAGCACGCGGATCGCTTCCTTGGCAGCCGCGTAGCCGCCGTAGCCGGTAGGGTTCCACCGCACGCCGGCGGCCGAACCCAGGTTCACAATGGCGCCATTGCCCTGCAGGTGCCGGTGGCAGGCGCGCATCAGGCGCCAGGTGGCCAGCGGCCCGGATTCCATGCCGCGCAGGTAGTCCTGCTCGGGCAGGTCCAGCAGCTGTCCGTGCACGGTGGTCTGCGCATTGTTAACCAGGATGGACAGCGAGCCGAAATGGTCGACGACCTCCCCGACCAGCTTTTCGATCTGCTCCGGATCAATGACATCGCACGTGAACGCGTGGGCGTCGCCACCCTCGGCACGGATCTGGGCGGCCGCGTCTTCCACCTTCTGCGCGGTGCGCCCGGCGAGCGCTACACTTGCTCCTTCGAACGCCAGCGCGCGGGCGATGCCGCGGCCAATGCCTTGGCCTGCTCCGGTGATCAAGGCCACCCGGCCGTCGAGTACACCCAATGCCTGCTCCTTTTTGTTGCCAACACTTCCGCACTCAGTGTGCCAAGCGAATGTGACCGGGATCTCTTCATATCCCACTGTTTGGGACTTTGCTCGGAGCGGTTTCCCGAACGGCAACATACTGATTCCACGTTCGGGGACCAGAGCCTGCGCGAACCGGGGAGAAAGCCCCGGGGCACCACCGATACACCACGGGCGTACATCACTCACACGCAAAGAATAGGAATCGCCATGACCATGTCCGGGCGGCATGACCCACCGAAAACGGCCAAGTTCCCTGGCTACGCGAAAGTCGTCAGCGTCCTGCTGGTCGCCGAGTTCGTCGGCACCTTTGAATCAGCGATGATCTTCATCGCGTTGCCCAGCATGATGCATGAGTTCAACGTCGATACGGCCGCGATCGGCTGGGCAGCGACGGCCTTCTTGCTGGTGGCCGCCGCTTCCGCGGCCGTCTGCGGCCGTCTGGGCGACATGTACGGGCGCAAGAAGCTGCTGGCAATCGTGCTGGCCATCTCCGTGGTCGGATCGATCATCAGCTTCACCTTCGGCTCGCTGGAAGGCGTGATCCTGGGCCGTGCGCTGCAGGGCGTGGCCGGGGCCACCTTGCCGCTGTGCCTGGGCCTGGCCCGCCAGGAGCTGCCACAGGACAAGGTGCCGAATGTGATCGCGCTGATCGCCGGGTCCTCGTTCCTGGCCGGCGCCGGCGGCAACCTGATTGCCGGCGTGCTGCTGCAGCTGGGCAACTGGAAGGCGCTATTCGTCGTCTCCGGAATCATGGGCGCCGTTGCCGCGCTGATGGTTGTTTTCCTGCTGAAGTCTTCTCCCCTTGCACGAGGCCCGGTGCGCGGCATCGACTACGTCGGTGGGCTGCTGTTCGCCCCGGCTGTTGCACTGGTCCTCTACGGCCTGACCAACGCCAGCGCTTGGGGGCTGCTGGACGGCAAGACCCTGGGCTTCGTGCTCGGCGGCCTGGCAGTCGCCGCGATCTGGGTCTGGTGGGAGCTGCGGGTGCAGAACCCGATGATCAACCTGCGCCTGATGAAGAGCAACAAGATGGCGCTGACCCAGCTGTGCACCGCCGTGCTGGGCATCGGCCCGCTGGTGGCCGTGGGCATCCTGACCCCGCTGATCCTGCTGGCGCCCGCGACTGATCCGGCCGGCCTGGGCGTATCGCCGGCAGTTGGCGGACTGGTCATCTTCAGCGCCGCGACCCTGAGCTTTATCGGCTCGCCGTTCAGCGGCAAGGTCGCCGCCGCCGTGGGCGCCCGCCGTGCCCTGCTGATCGGCATCGTGATCAGCTTCATCGGCTACTCGATGATGTTCTGGGCGGATAACACGCTGTTGACCTTCATCATCAACACCTACGTGATCGCCATCGGCGTCATGTTCGCCTACACCGCGTTCCCGAATCTGGTCGCCGAGTCCGTGCCGCTGGAGAACACCAGCGAGGGCATGGGCATCAATACGGTCACGCGCACCATCTTCATGGCCGTGGGCACCACGGTGCTGACCATGGCGCTGGCCTCTTCGACGGTCGAGGGGACCACGGTCTCCACCGAAGCCGGGTTCAACACCGCCTACATCATCATCTCTGCCAGCTGTGTGGTGGCCTTCTTCCTGGCGCTGCGCATCAAGGATGCGCCGCGCACCGAAGCCTCTGACCCGCAGGATACCGCGGAAGCCCGCGTAGCCGGCGCCTAGCGACCGCACCATTTATCCGGGGCAGGGATCTGCCTGCCCCGCCATATGCCGCCGCCCCGGCGGGTTCAATGCTGCGAACCCGCCGGGGCGGGGACCCGTCCGCCGGTGGTGCATTCAACAAATCTCGCGCGCCGTTGCGGACTTTCTTGCAGTACGCATTACCCAGCGCCCGGCGTCCGGGCGCTGTCCTAACCATGCACTGGCAACAGAAAAGGAAACACAATGGCGTCGTTTCTAGATAGGCAAGACCCCTCAGCCATCCGCTCCAGCTATGCGAAGATCATCACCGTGCTGATCGCCACGGAGCTGGTGGGCACGTTCGAATCGGCGATGATTTTCATCGCCTTCCCCAGCCTGATGGCCGAATTCCAAACCGATGCGGCCACCGCGGGCTGGGCCGCCACCTCCTTCCTGCTGGTCGCCGCTGCCTCCGCCGCGATCTGCGGCCGGCTGGGAGACATCTATGGGCGCAAGAAGATGCTGGTGATCGTCCTGTTCATTTCGGTGATCGGCTCGGTCATCAGCTTCACGGCCGGCTCCATCGAAGGGGTCATCCTGGGACGTGCCTTCCAGGGCGCGGCCGGCGCGACGCTGCCGTTGGGCCTGGGCATCGCCCGCGCGGGCATCGAGAAGGACAAGGTTCCCGGAGCCATCGCGCTGGTCGCCGCGGTGTCCTTCATCGCCGGCGCCGGTGGCAGCCTGGTGGCAGGCGTGCTGCTGGACCTGGGCAACTGGCAGGGGCTATTCATGGTCTCCGGCATCCTGGGCCTGATCGCGGCCGTCATGGCCATGGCTATGCTGGACCGCTCCACCGGGCTGAGCACCGAACGCAAGAAGGTCGACTACATCGGCGGCCTGCTCTTCGCCCCGGCCATCGCATTGGTGCTCTACGGCGTCTCGAACTCCGCAGCCTGGGGCATCACCGATGCCCGCACCGTGCAGTTCGTGCTCGGCGGTCTGGCTGTCGCGGCCATCTGGATCTGGTGGGAGCTGCGTATCGATAACCCGATGATCAACCTGCGCCTGCTGAAGACCAACAAGATGGCGCTGACCCAGCTGGCCACCGCGATCCTGAGTGTCGGCCCGCTGGTCGCCATACAGATCGTCGGCCCGATGATCATGCTTTCCCCGGCCGGTCCCGGGGTGGGCCTGGGCCTGTCGCCGAGTATCGGAGGACTGGTCATCTTCGGCGCCGCATCCGTGGCGTTCATCTGCTCGCCGATCAGCGGCAAGATTGCCGCGAAGGTCGGCGCCCGCCGTTCGCTGCTGATCGGCGTGGTCATCTGCGTGATCGGCTACGGGGCGCTGTTCTGGGCGCAGTACAGCGTGCTGGCCTACATCATCGCGGTCAATGTGGTGTTCATTGGCACCATGTTCGCCTACACCGCATTCCCGAATCTGGTCGCCGAGTCCGTGCCGGTGGAGAACACCAGCGAGGGCATGGGCATCAACACGGTAACCCGCACCATCTTCATGGGCGTGGGCACCACGGTGATCACCATGGCGCTGGCTTCCTCCACCGTGGAGGGCACCGGGGTGCCGAGCGAGTCAGCCTACACCCTGACCTACGTGATCATCCTGGCCACCAGCCTGGTTGGCTTCGTGGTGTCCTGGCTGATCCGCGGCAAGAACAACGTGCAGGCGGCCGCCGGTGACGAGAAACTGGTCGGAGCCGTCGAAGGATAGGCACCTGAGCATCCGAAGGCAAATGGCCGGGGAGGGAACCAACGTTCGGTTCCCTCCCCGGCCTGTATTCTCGCGGCGTACCGCTCTCAGGCGCCGTTGCGCCTGATCAGCGCGGCCAGCGCCTGCCCGCCGCCGATGCACAGGGTGATGACCGCATAGGTGAGGTCGCGGCGCACCAGGTCCTTGGCAGCGCGCAGGGTGAGGATGGCGCCGGTGGCGCCGATCGGGTGTCCCAAAGCGATGGCCCCGCCGTACGGGTTCACCCGTGACGGATCCAGCTTGGCATCCCGGATCACTGCCAATGCCTGCGCGGCGAAGGCCTCGTTGACCTCGAAGGTGTCGATGTCCTGCGGGGAGAGTCCGGTTTCGGCGAACAGCTTGTGCAGGGCCAGGGTTGGGGCATAACCCATGTAGGCAGGGTCCAGCGCCGCGGTGGTGACATGTTCAATGGTGGCCAGGGAACGCAAACCGTGTTCCTGCACAGTGGACTGCCTGGCCAGCAGCACCGCGGCAGCCCCGTCGTTGATGCCCGAGGCATTGCCCGCGGTCACGCTGCCGTCCTTCCTGAAGGCCGGCTTGAGCAGCGACAGACTTTCCGCCGTGGTGTCCGGGCGTGGATGCTCGTCGATGCTGACGGTCACCGGGTTGCGCCCGCCGGTGGTGACCTCCGTGATTTCTTCGGCAAAGGCCGCCAAGGCTTCTGGGGTGCCGGAGCGGCGCTGGCTATCGGCGGCGAAAGCGTCCTGCTGCTCGCGGCTGATGCCGTATTTGTCCGCCACGTTTTCCGCGGTGACACCCATGTGCTGACCGGAGAACGGGTCGGTGAGCATGGCCACGGTGCCGTCCAGCACCGTGCGATTGCCCAGCCGGGAGTTGCCGCGGGCGTCGTAATCGAGGAACGGCATGCGGGACATGGACTCGGCGCCGCCGGCAAGGATGAATTGCGCACCACCCCAGGCCAGCTGCTGGGCGCCGGACCAGATGGCCTGAAGCCCGCTGCCGCATAGCCGGTTGACGGTGAAGGCGGGCGTGGAGTCGGGCAGCCCCGCGCCGAGGGCCACGCGCCGGGCCAGATAGGCGTCGGGGCCAACCTGGCCCACGCAGCCCATGATGACCTCGTCAACCTGCTGGGCAGAAACCCCGCTGCGTGCCAGCGCCTCGCGGGCCGCCACCTGGCCCAGCTCATGGGCCGGCACCGAATTCAAGCTTCCGCCGTAGCGGCCTACGGGGGTGCGTGCGCCGTCGAGAATGGCGATCTTTTCTGTAGACAAAACGGCTTCCTTAGATCCTGGTAGTTAATGCAGGCCCACGGCCATGCCACATGCCTGCCACGTTACAAAAAAGTCCTAGTGGAGGACTCGTGCTGATCCCGTTCTCCGGGATCCTTTCGGCGCGGCCGGACGGAGCTGGGCGAACATGGAGGGCGGGGCCCCTCACCGGGTCCGCGGCGGCGACCCGGATGTTTCCGGAGCAAGGATTTTCATGTTCTCCGATTTGGCGTTCTTCTCCTTCGTCCAGCTGGACGATGCCTCGTTGCATAGGGCGTACAACCGTTGGCATCAGCTGGACCACCGCCCCGAGAACCTGGCACTGCCAGGCGTGGCTTGGGGAGACCGCTGGGCGCGGGTGCGTGAGCAGGATTCCGCGCACGTGGCGGATTCGGAGTTTGCGGACACCGACTTCGTGGCCATGTACTGGTTCCGGGATCCGGTTCAGCAGAGCGTGGATGCCTGGGACCGCCTGGGCGAAGCGTCATTCCAGTGGGGCCGAGGCCCGATCATCACGGGCGTCGAGCGCAAGCTGCTGGCCTTCTTCCGCCCGGTCAGGGGATACTCCGCGCCGCACGCGTTGGTCAGCCCGGACGTGCTGCCGTTCCGCCCGAATCAGGGCACGCACATTACGCTCACCCGCTACCCGGAACCGCACGGTCTGGACGCGCATGACAGCTTCCGCTGGGAAGACACCGAGCTGATGCCGGAACTGCTGAAGGTTCCCGGGGTTGCTGGCGGCTGGACCTTCTCCTTCAGCCACGCCCAGCAGCACACCACGCTGCCCTTCGCAGACACCGTCAGCCACCAGCCGGGAGAATTGCGGATCCGCCTGCTGTACCTGGACGGAGAACCGGAGGGCACCGGCGCCGCGATCCGCGCCGCCGAACAGCTATTCGCCGCCGACCCCTCGGCGCCAAAGGCAGGAGAAGTCCTCTTCTCCTCGACACTGAGCACAATCATTCCTTGGAGGGACTGGTGAAAAACATCGAAGAGCGCCTGCAGGCGCTGGAAGACCGGGCCGAAATCCTGGACCTGATCGCAAGTTACGGCCCGTTCGCCGATTCCGGCAACGGCCAGGCCATCGAGAGGCTCTGGGCCGAAGGGGGAACGTACTCCTTCGACACCACCACGCTGGAGTACGACGACCTGGCAGGACTGGTTGAATTCGACACCCACAAGGACTTCATGGCCGCCGGCTGCGCGCACGTCGGCACTGCGCCATCGCTGCGCATCGACGGAGACACCGCGGTGGCCACCAACCACTCGCTGGTCTTCGCCCGCCGCGGCGAGCCCTGGACCGCCGAACGCGTCAGCGCCAACCGCTGGGAGTTCATCCGCACCGCCGAGGGCTGGAAGGTATCCAAGCGCGAGAACCGCCTGCTGACCGGCAGCGAATGGGCGCGCCAGCTGTTCGGCAACTAGCCGGAACCGCACCGAATCCGCCAATAGCGGTCATTAATTATCGACATTAACAAGGAATGCTCCCGGTCCAGGCCGGGAGCATTCCTTCAGTTCTACGCGCCGCTGTACTGCTCGAACCGCGTCAGAGGGGTTTCCCCGGACTCGGCCAGCCGCTGCAGGGTGGACAGGCGCGGGCCCAGGGCGCTGCCGAAGCGGATGTCCCAGTGCTCGAACTCTTCGGCGCCCAGTGCGCGGCGGGCGTGGTGGACCCAGTTCGGGTTGTCCAGCATTTCGCGACCCAAAAGCACGATGTCCGCGTCCTGATCCTCGATCATCCGGCTGGCCTGCTCCGGATCCACGATGAAGCCCACGCAGGCCACGACCGCATCGGTTTCAGCCTTGATGGCCCGGGCGAAGTCGGCATGGAAACCGAATCCGCGGCGCACGCGGGTGTCGCTGGACCGGTCGGTGGTGATGCCGCCGGAGGAGGTGTCGATGACGTCCACTCCGGCGGCGTTCGCGTGCCGGGAGAACTCGACGATGTCCTCGATGCCCAGGCCGCCGTCCGCCACGCCGTCCACCGAGGACACCCGGTAGGCCAGGATGACTTCCTCGCCGATGGCCTCGCGGACCGCGCGAATGACCTCCAGCGGGTAGCGCATGCGGCCGGCGGCATCCCCGCCGTAGCCGTCGCTGCGGGTGTTGGAAATGGGGGAGAGGAAGGAGTGCAGCAGGTAGCCGTGGGCGCCATGCAGCTCGATGTAGCGGAAGCCCGCCTCGGCGGCACGGCGCGCGGCCGAAGCCCACTGGGCCACCGACTCGGCGATCTCGGCCTCGCTCAGCTCGTGCGGCACCGGCCAATCCGGGCCGGCCGGCAAAGCCGAGGGGCCGACGGTCTGCCACGGCGGATTGCCCGCCTGGGCATCGATCTCATCCAGCGGGGCGCCGGCATGCCACGGCTCGCGCACCGAGGCACGGCGGCCTGCATGACCCAGCTGGATGCCGGGAACCGAACCGAGGGAGCCGAGCAGGCTCGCAATGCGGGCCATGCCCTCCACGTGGGCGTCGTCCCACACGCCCAAATCGAAATGGGAGATGCGGCCGCGCGGCTCGATAGCCGTTGCCTCGACAATGACCAGCCCCGCACCACCCAGTGCGAAGCGCCCCAGATGGGCCAGATGGAAGTCGCTGGCGAAGCCGTTAACCGCGGCGTACATGCACATGGGCGAAACACCGGCCCGCAGCGGCAGCGTGGTGCCGCGGATACTCAGGGGCGTAAAGAGCGCCCGGACCTCGGTGTTTGCTGTGCGCGTATCAGTAGACATGCCAGTACTCTATCGAGCCGGTGCATTGCCCGGGCGGCCAGTCCCACTTTCCGGAATCGGCAGGATCAGCGCTGCACGCCGCGCGGCGCGGTAGGCAGCAGCATGGCCAGCACTGAGGCCAGCAGGCAGCTCGCGGCCACGGCGCCGAAGGCGACCGACAGTCCTGCCCGGTCCAAGTACTGCGATCCGCCCGCGGAAACCGCGAAGCTCGAGAGCAGGAAGGCGAACACCGCGCTGGTGGCCGCGCCGGAGAAGGTGCGGATCAGCGAGTTGATGCCGTTGGCGGCCGCGGCATCCTGCACCGGGCTGTATCCCATGACCAGCGCCGGCATGGCAGCGAAACTCAGTGCCGTGCCCACGCCCACCAGTGCCGCGCCGATCACGATGGCTGCCAGCGAACCATGGGTGGAAAGGCGGAACACGAAGGCCAGCGACATGACCAGCGCACCGGCGGCCAGCACCTTGCGTCCATCGATGCGGTTGAGCAGCATGCCAGCCACCGGGGAGAACCCGGCCATGGCCAGAGAGGCCGGGATCATGACCAGTCCCGCTTCCACCGGGCTCAGTCCCAGTCCGGACCCGATACCTGCGGGAGCCTGCACCTCGTGCGCGGTGAGCAGGTGGTTGGCGAACATCCCCGCAGTGGCGAAGAAAGTGGCGATATTGGTCAGCAGCACCGGGCGGCGGAAAGCGGTGCGCAGGTCAATGACCGCCCGGTCGCTGCGCAGCTGCAAGGGAACCCACAAGCAGGCAGTGAGCACACCTAACCCGAATAGCACCGCCAGCGGCAGCGGGTTCGTACCCCACCAGCTGGACTTCGAGATGACGAACAGGGCGCTGGCCAGCACCACCGATAAGCACAGCGCTCCGAGCACGTCGAACCGGCCACCGGGGTAGGAGCCCGCATCGCCAACCAGCACCAGCACGCCGCCGAGGGCAAGGATCCCGCCGACGGCTGAGAACATGAAAATCCCTGCGGTACCCAAGCCGCTGCTGCCCAGCACCCCGGAGAGCAGCAACCCGGTGGCCGAGCCCAGGCCCACGGTAGCGCTCATGACGGCGATCGCCGTGCCCGCACGCCCTGCCGGCATCATGCCGCGCAGCAGGCTGATGCCGATGGGAACGATGGACGAGGCGCAGCCCTGCAGTGCCCGGCCCGCCAGCACCCAGCCGAATCCCGGCCCGAATGCCGCGGTCAGTGAGCCGGCCACCAGCAGCCCGAGGGCCACCAGCAGCAGGCGCCGCCGGCCGTACATGTCAGCCATGCGCGAGAGCACCGGGGTGCCCACGGCCCCGGCGAGCAGGGTGATGGTCACCAGCCATGAGGCGTCCTCTGCGGAGATGCCCAGGTCTTCGGAGAAGCTGGGCAGCGAGGGGACAACCAGCGTGAACTGCATCGAGGAGAGCATGCCGCTGACGGCGAGCAGGATGACGGTGGGCCAGCGGGAGCTTGTCGGCTTGCGCGGGGGACCCGCCGCCTCAGTGCTGCGGGTGAGGCTCATGGATGCAACCTGCGCTCGCCGGATGGAAGGCATGGAAAGACGGCGGATCTCATTGGGCTGCGCCCGATTCCAGGAAGGTGCGGAAAACTTCCGGCAGCCGAATGGCTTTTTGCTCCGAGCTGACGGTCACCAGCCAGTTGGAAGCGGTCGCGACCAAGGTCTGGTTGCTGCGCCGCCACATCTGGAAGTCGAAGCGCACCGAGCTGTTCCCGATCTCGCCAACGCGCAACTCAATGGTGATTTCCTCGAACAGCCGGGCTGCCTGCAGATAGTCGCAGTGGGTGGCCCGGGAGACGGTCCACCAGCCGAAGCGTTCCAGCAAGGTGTCCTGGCGGAACCCGTTCAGCAGCAGCCATTCGGTCTGCAGTGCTTCCATGCGCGGGAACCAGGTGGCGTAGTAGAGGATTCCGGCAGGATCGGTGTCCGCGTAGCTCAGGCGCTGGGTGTGCTCATGCACCGGTTTGAGAACGGTGGCCGATGTGGCGGAATTAGTCTGCATATGCCTGCGGAATCCTTTGTCGATAGCTTGTTGCGCGAGGTGCGCAGGACCGAAAATCTTCCCAACCAACCAAACGCATGCTTGGTAATGAGAGATTAAGCCTTTATGCTCAATGTAGCAAGCGTTTGGTTGATGGTTGACCGCGGAGGAAATGAACTTGGCAGCCGCGCGGGTTCGCCGGCGAATCGAC
This sequence comes from Glutamicibacter sp., assembly GCF_050701915.1. NCBI lineage: Bacteria > Bacillati > Actinomycetota > Actinomycetes > Micrococcales > Micrococcaceae > Glutamicibacter > Glutamicibacter sp. The sequence continues at coordinate 19,003 of NZ_JBOGEG010000036.1, forward strand.
GGCTATCTGGCCGCTATCGACTCGGTAATCGCCATACGCATACAACTATCGGCACACGGTGGGCTGGTCATCCCAGCAGCACCGCTGGTGAGAAGAAGGGCAGGAAAACGATGTCAGTCGTTATTGACCTTAAGGATCGGGTGGTGCTCGTGACGGGCGGCGCCCGCGGAGTCGGTGCCGGAATCACCCAGGCATTTCTCGACGCCGGAGCTGTCGTGGAAATCTGCGGCCGCAACCTCCCCGCGGACGGCGGAGTCAGCGAGCATCCGTCAGTGCATTTCACGCAGCTGGATGTACGCAACGCCGAACAGGTGCAGGACTGGGTTGCCGACGTGCAGCGCCGCCGCGGCCGTATTGACGTGGCCGTCAACAATGCCGGCGGATCTCCCTTCGGCCGCTTCGAGAAGGGCTCGGCCCGCTACCTGCAGGCCATCACGGAACTGAATTTTCTCTCGGCCGCGCACGTGGCCAGCGCCGTGCTTCCGGTGATGATGAGCCAGCCGCAGAAGGGCTCCATCGTGAACATCACCTCTATCAGCGCCCGCCGTCCGAGCCCGGGCACCGCGGTGTACGGCGCGGCCAAGGCGGCGCTGGAAAGCCTGACCGGAAGCCTGGCGGTCGAGTGGGCTCCACACATCCGCGTCAACGCGGTCAGTTGCGGCCTGGTGGCCACCGAAGGCGCGGTGGATCACTACGGAGACGAGGATAGCTACAAGAAGGTTGCCGCCACGATCCCGCGCGGACAGCTCGCCGAACCCCGCGAGATCGGCGCGGCCTGCGTCATGCTCGCATCGGATATGGCATCCCACGTCACCGGCGCGGTGCTGGATGTGGACGGTGGCGGGGAATGGCCTGCCTTCCTGGCGCACACGCCGAACGCCGATGAACTGAAACCACTTGAACTTGAAGTAGAAGGAGCAATCTAATGGCAGAGGCAGTTATCGTTTCCGCGGCGCGTTCGCCGATCGGCCGCGCCTACAAGGGCTCGCTGCGCGAAATGCGCGGCGACGACCTGGCCGCGCAGATGGTCCAGGCCGCACTCAACGCGGTTCCCGAGCTGGATCCGCACACCATCAACGATTTGATGATGGGTTGCGCGCAACCAGCTGGCGAACAGGGGTACAACATCGCCCGCATGGTCGCCATGCAGCTGGGCCTGGACTCGGTTCCGGGCACCACCGTGCACCGCTACTGCTCGTCCTCGTTGCAGACCACGCGCATGGCATTCCACGCCATCAAGGCCGGCGAGGGCGATGTCTTCATCTCTGCCGGCGTGGAAACCGTCTCGCGGTTCGGCCTGGGCAAGTCCGACGGCATGCCGGACACCAAGAACCCTGCCTTCTTTGCCGCGATGGAGCGCACCAAGGCGTTGAACGAGGACAGCTCCCTGCGCTGGAGCGATCCGCGCGCCAAGGGAGAGCTGCCGGACATCTACATCGCCATGGGAGACACCGCGGAGAATGTCGCGCAACTGCGCGGGGTTTCCCGCCAAGCCCAGGATGAATGGGCAGTGCGCAGCCAGAACCTGGCCGAAGCCGCAGGGCTGCGCGGATTCTGGGAGAAGGACATCACCCCGGTCACCTTGGGAGACGGCACCGTGGTGTCCACCGATGACGGCCCTCGCGCCGGGGTGAAGCTGGAAAAGCTGGCCACCATGGCCCCGGTGTTCCGTGAACACGGCACCGTAACCGCCGCGAACTGCTGCCCGCTGAACGACGGCGCCGCCGCACTGGTGATCATGAGCGATACCAAGGCCAAGGAACTGGGTCTGAAGCCGCTGGCGCGCATCGTGTCCACCGGCGTGGCCGCCATGACCCCCGAGCTGATGGGCCTGGGACCGGTCGACGCGGTGAAGCGCGCACTGGCCAATGCCAAGATGTCGATCAAGGACATGGATGTCATGGAGCTCAATGAGGCCTTCGCCGCCCAGGTGCTGCCGTCCATCGACGACATCGGTATCGCCCCGGACAAGGTCAACGTCAACGGCGGCGCGATTGCGCTGGGCCACCCATTCGGCATGACCGGCGCCCGCATGACCACCACCGCCATCCACGCGTTGCAGGAACGCGATGAGCAGTTCGCCGTGGAAACCATGTGCGTGGCCGGAGGCCAGGGTATGGCGCTGGTGCTGGAGCGCTTGAGCTAGCACCTGCCACGAACGCTTAGACACAGCGCGCGTCCCTAGGAGAGGATCCTGGTGGCGTGCGCTGTGCCGTGCCCGGGCATGCCGCCAAAATGGTGGCGGCATCCGACTTTCCGGACACGCAAAGCAGAAGCCCGGTAACCAGGTCCTGGGACCTGGTTGCCGGGCTCTGCAAGGCCTGGAGCGCTAGCCTACAGGCTGCGGCACTGCCACCTCGCGGTTGCGCACCGCGCGCGGGTCGATGACCTCGCGGTTGCGCACCGCGCGCGGGTCGATGACCTCGCGGATCAGGCGCAGTTCCTCATTGGTGGGCAGGCGCGTTTCCGGCGCGTTGGAGGCATCCAGCGGGAATCCAGTGTTGTCGGTGACATCCTGCGGGTCCACGCCCGGGTGCACCGAGAGCACCTTGACCCGGCCGTCCTCGTCGTAGCCGAGCACGGCGAGGTTGGTGATGATCACGCCCAGGTGGTGATGCTTGAGTCCGGCCGCCTTGGCGCGGTCGTTGCCCACGCCGGAGACCATGTCCACCGACTCAACGAACAGGCGTGCGCTGTGGCGTGCAATCCAGTAGTCCACACGGTGGTTGGCGGTATTGCCAGGGGCGCCGCGCACGCCGATGAGCTGGCGCTTTGGCTTGTCCCAGTCGCCGATCAGCGAAATGTTCTGGTTGCCGTACTGGTCGATCTGGCTCGCGCCCATGATGCTCTGGCGGCGGCCGGTGGCCACGATGTCGAAGATGCGGCGGAACGGAGCCCAACCCTCGATGACACCGCCGGCGGAGGCCGGCTTGCCCAGCGGGGAGGCTTCGCTCATCATGAAGGCTTCGCCGTCGCTGAGGATGATGTCCGGCGAATGGGTCAGCTTGGCCAGGCGTGCGCCAATGGATGGAACAATGCCCACCGCATGGGCGAGCAGCTCGCCGGATTCGCGATAGATGTCCGAGCAGGCCGCAACGCAGATCTCGGCAATGGTGATGTCATTAGGCATTGGCTTTCTCCTTTTCTGCGTGGAAGCGCTCGACGGCCGCATGGAATGCCGCCTCGTCGCCTGCCAGGAATTCTGCGGTGAAGGCATCCCAGGCGGCCGGGTCCTTGGCGGATGCGGCGTAGTGCTTCTGGAAGGCCTCGTCGCGACCGTAGTCGGGCTCGCAGGTGGTGAAGTGCGCTCCGCGCGGGGTCTCGACGACGCCGGTGACGTACATGCGGCTGAGCATCAGCGTGTGGTACGAACCTTCATCGAGCAGGTTCTCGGTCGGAACGATCTTCTCGGTGCTCACGAAGGTGCGGTCCGCGGCCATTGCGTAGAGGTCGTCGAAGTACGGATCCGGTCCCAGGAACTGGACGTTACCGGCTGCATCGGCGCGGTTGACGTGGATCAGCGCGACATCCATGCGGATGGCCGGAACCGCAACGTACTCGTCGTCCGAGTACGGCGACTTGACCGTCTTCAGGTGCTTGTTGGCCGGCAGGACGTCAGAGCCGATACCTGCCAGGGTCGGCAGGAAGGACAGGCGCGAGGCGCCTGCGCGCAGGCCCGTCACGAACATGCCCTCGTCGTATTCCTGCAGTTCCAGCTCGCCGCGTTCGCGGGCAGCGGTGAACAGGGGATCCAACGGGATGCTGTCCAGGGTCACGAAACCGTAGATCAGCTTCTTGACCTTGCCGGCGGCGACCAGCAGGCCGATGTCCGGGCCGCCCAGGGAGACCACGGTCAGGTCCTTGACATCGGTGCGCAGCATTTCGCGGACGAATGCCATGGGCTTGCGCCGCGAGCCCCAACCGCCGATACCGATGGTCATTCCCGACCTGATGGACGCTACCGCGTCACTGAGCTCCAATCGCTTGTCAGGCATTGGGCTTACCTCTTTTCCTCAACGAATTAAAAACCTAGCGCTCGCTTGGTTGCAAGGCTAGCATGGATGAAATGAATTAGTCAGGGCAGTCCCATTGGCCAGTGATCTTGCTAAATGCCGGCGGGAATCACTGTCGTGAGATGAGCGGAGGACGCAGATGAGAACTGGACCGATGATCGACCTGGAGAACAAGGTAGTGCTGATTACCGGCGCCGCCGGCGGCCAGGGGAAGGCGCATGCCAAGCTCATGATCGAGCTCGGGGCGAAGGTTGTGCTGACTGACGTGGACCACCATGGGGTCGAAGTGCTTGCCGGCTCGTTGGGGGAGCATGCGGCGGGATTCCACCATGATGTGACCTCGGTCTTGGATTGGGAGCGTGTGATTCGCGGCGCGGCGCGGCGGTTCGGGAGGATGGACGTTTTGGTCAACAACGCGGGCATTGCACCGGTTGCGCCATTGAGCGAAACGAGCGAGAGTTCGCTGCGCACCACATTGAACGTCAACCTGGTCGGCCCGATTCTGGGGATGCAGGCGGTACTTCCGGTCATGAGGGAATCTGGTGGCTCGATAGTGAATATCTCCTCGACTGCGGCGCTGACCGGCTATCCGGATAGGGCAGCTTATGTTGCGTCGAAGTGGGGCTTGCGCGGGGTGGGCAGATCTGTGGCACGTGAATATGCGCAATTCGGCATACGCGTGAACACCATCTGCCCGGGGGCTGTCGATACCGACATGAGTGACGATGCGACCCGCGCAGGCATCGGTCCGATCTCGTCGAATCCGATCCCGCGCGTCGGCACGCCGCGGGAGATCTCCACCATGGTGGCATTTCTGGCCAGCGATGCCAGCAGCTACTGCACAGGGCAGGACTTCGTTGTGGATGGAGGGCTGACGGCCTGAGAAATCGAAGCTCGGGATGGCCGTCTGGCAGGCATAGCCTCCGGCGGAACAGGGTATCGATCCGTTTGCCATCGCCCGGTGCGGTCGTTCTTTATGGTGAGTAATTCGGCTGCCAAGCGCCTCTGTTTTTCGAGCCGCGCTTGCACGGAACCTTCAGGCACGGGAATACCAAGATGACGTGGCCTCATTTGACGAACCCTTGGTTCAGTGAGGGTGCATGCCTACGAGTACCTAGTCGCCGGAAATGGGCAGGAAGCCGAAACCCTGCATGCATCCGGAATTCTAAACCGGCCAGCCTCCCTCCTGCATCACGTATTTCAGAGTCATGGCAACGAGCAGAAGCTTCTAGATAACAGCATCGTCTAGGGCAAAATGCACGCATGCCGTCCACCAAAACCACCTGGCGGACGGCATGCTGGATATCAATGCCGATGGTCAGGCTACGCTCAAACCCAGCAGGTCGCCCAAGCGCTGGCGGTGCGCTCGTGCCGGGCCGAAGAGTTGGCCCGTGGCATGGGCGCGCTTGAAGACCAGCTGGGCATCGTGCTCCCAAGTGATGGCAATTCCGCCATGCAGCTGTACGCACTCGGCGGCGACATGGTCCAGCGCGTCCGAGCACCAGGCCGCTGCCGAGGCGGCGCGCTGCGGCAGGTCCTCGGCGTCGTTACCGGCCGACCAGGCGGCGGCCCAAGCAGCGGTCCGCGAAGTCTCCACTTGCACCAGCATGTCGGCCATGCGGTGCTTGAGTGCTTGAAAGGACCCAATGGCCCGGCCGAATTGCTCGCGTTGCTTGGAGTATTCCACGGTCATGTCCAGGCTGCGCCGGGCGGTGCCGGCCTGCCAGCAGGACAATGACACCAGGGCGATGTCGCGGACCTTGGACAGTGCGGCCTCGGCGTCCGGGGCCAGCGCCCGGGCCGGCACCTGGTCGAAGGCGAAGGAGGCGAAGCGCAAGGTGGTGTCCACCGCCGGGGTGGCGATCCGCCGGATCGCTTCCGGATCCAGGATCTCGAAGATGCCCGTGCCGCTCTCGGTCTGGGCCACTGCCAGTACCAGATTGGCGCCCATCCCGTCGATCACCAGCGTTGCCTCGCCGTACAGCGCCCAGCCATCGCCCTGCCGGGTGGCGGTGATGCCATTGGAGGCCGGATCCCAGTTGCCGTTGGGATCCGCCCAAGCGAGCGTGGCCAGGGTTTCGCCTTCGGCAATGCCCGGAAGCAGGCGTTCGCAGGCTTCCGTGTTGCCGGATTCTAGGATGGCAGCGGTGGCCAGCACGGCCGAGGAGAGCAGCGGAGCCGGGGCCAGATGGTAGCCGAGGGTTTCCAAGACCAGTCCGGTTTCCAGCCAGCCGCAGCCGGCCCCGCCGAATTCTTCCGGGACGGCCAGGGAGGCGACGCCTATGTCCTCGGCGAGCACCTGCCACAGCTGCGGGTCGTAGCCCAGCTGGGAATCGGCGGCGCCGCGCACGGCTTGCGGGTCGGCATGGCGGGCTAGCACCGCGTGCAGGGTCTTGGCCAGTTCGTTTTGTTCGTCGGTGAGTGAGAAGTCCATGATGTCCTCTTAGCTGGCGGGGGTCAGGATCGCGGCGGGCGCCAGGATCGACGCTGCGATGCGCGAGCGATGGTAGCGGCCGGTGCCCCAGGAGGAAGCCAGCGCATGCACCCGGGTGAGCCACAGGCTCAGGTCGTGTTCCTGGGTATAGCCGATGGCGCCGTGCACCTGCAGTGCGGTGCGTGCGGCCAGTATGGCGGCATCCGCGGCGGCGACTTTTGAGGCGGAGACGCTGCGTTCGCCGGCCGGGGTGCCCAGATCCAGGGCGGCGCCCTTGAGCAGCGGGCGGGCGAAGGTCAGTGCCACGCGGACGTTGGCCAGCTGGTGTTTCAGCCCCTGGTATTCGCCGATGACCCGGCCGAACTGCTGGCGCAGCTTGGCGTAGGCCACTGCCTCTTCGAGCAGTCGTTCGCCGGCGCCCAGCAGCATCGCCGCACTGCCAAGCGTGGCCCGGTCGATGGCCAGGGCCACTGCCTGCGGATCCAACGCGGCGGCCGGCCCGGCAGGGGCCAGCTCATGCAGGGTGCGGGCCGTATCGATGGACTCCTGTCCTTCCCCGGCCTCGGCCGGGGTGATGGAATCCCTGGTGACGATGAACTGCTGGCTGCACAGTTGCGCATCCAGCGCATAGGGCACGAAGCCCGGGATCGCCGCGGTGGCGATGGCGGAGCCGTCGGCCAGCGATGCGCGCAGCTCGGCGTCCACCAGATCCGGCAGCAGCGCCGCGGATTCCAGGTACGGTCCGGGAGCCGCGTGGTAGCCGAGGCGCTCGAAGGCGACAATCAGATCCACCGGGGTTCCCCCCATGCCGCCATCTGCCTCATCAATGCACAGGCTCAGCAGGCCGAGCTCGGCCAGCTGCTCCCACAGCTTGCGGGCCGGGGCAGCATCGGATTCCGCGGCCGCGCGGGCCACGGCGGAGCCGCCCAGGGATTCGATGACCTGGTCGATGGCCTCGGCCAGCGCCTGCTGTTCCTCGCTGATTACGAATTTCATGACGCCTTCCGTCCGTCGGTCCCGCGTGGCAGGCCAAGTATGCGTTCTGCAATGATGTTGCGCTGGATCTCATTGGTGCCCGCGTAGATCGGGCCGCCCAGTGCGAAGATGTAGTCATCCACCCAGCGTCCTCCGGCTTCCGCGGAGGCGGAGCGCAATTCCGCGGCCGGGCCGAGCAGGTCCAGACCGGTCTGGTGGATGGCGATGTCCAGCTCGGACCAGAAGACCTTGTTCACGCTGCCCTCGGCGCCGATGTCCCCGCCTTCTTGCAGCGTGCTGACGGTGCCCCAGGTGTACAGCCGGTAGGCCTCCGACTTGATCCAGGCATCCACCACGGCATCCTGGGCGAACGGGTCCTGCTCCTGGTTTCTCTGCCACAGGTCGATCAGCCGGTCGGTGGCGGCGCAGAAGCGGCCGGGGGAGCGCAGCGACAGGCCGCGCTCGTTGCCGGCGGTGCTCATTGCCACGCGCCAGCCATCGCCCGGGGCGCCGAGCACGTCCTCGTCCGCGACGAACACGTCGTCGAAAAACAGTTCAGCGAATCCCGTGGTGCCATCCAGCTGGGTGATCGGGCGGACCGTCAGGCCCGGAGCGTCCATCGGGAACAGGAAGTAGGTCAGGCCGCGGTGGCGATGCGCTTCGGGATCCGAGCGGAACAGGCCGAAGCCGCGGTCAGCCCATGGGGCGCGCGAGCTCCAGGTCTTCTGGCCGTTCAGGATCCAGCCGCCGCGCTCGTCGTCGCGCTTGGCGGTGCTGCGGATGGAGGCCAGGTCGCTGCCGGCTCCGGGCTCGGACCAGGCCTGGGCCCAGATCAGCGTGCCGTCGGTCATGTCGCGCAGGAAGCGCTCGCGCTGGGCGTCGGTGCCATGCCCGAAGAGGATAGGGGCCAGCAGTGAGATGCCATTCTGCGCCACCCGGGTCGGGGCGCCGGCGCGGTAGTACTCCTCCTCGAAGAGCACCCATTCGACCAGTCCGGCCCCGCGGCCCCCGTATTCCTCCGGCCAGGAGACGACTGACCAGCGGCCTTCGGCCAGCTTGGCTTCCCATTGGCGGTGGGCGGTGAAGCCCGCCTCGGTGTCCATGGATGGCAGCGGGGTGTCTGGCACATTTTCGGCCAGCCAGGCGCGGGCCTCGGCAGCGAACTCGAGCTGCTCTTCTGTCAGGTCAAGATTCATTTACTTTGCCGCCTCCGCCATGTTCTTGGCACCCAGTCCGGCCAGGGAGTCCTTGCCGACCTCTGCGTTGTGCGCGTGGGCCGCGTGGTGCAGCCCGAAGACCGAGTCCATGCCGGCGCGCAGGCCCTGCAGGTCCTCTGATTGGTTGACCGCCTTCTTGGCCAGTGCCAAGCCCAGGCGCGGCATCGCGCCTATGCGTTCGGCTAGATTCAGCGTGTGCTCCTCGAGCAGCTCACGGTCCACGACGTGGTTGACCATTCCCAGCTCGTAGGCGCGGCGGGCCGTGAAGCGGTCGCCGGTGAACAGCATTTCCTTGGCCGCGCGCGGGTTGGTGACCCAGGGGTGGGCGAAATATTCCACTCCGGGAATACCCATGCGGACCACCGGATCCGAGAAGAATGCGTCCTCGCTGGCCACGATGAAGTCGCAGGACCAGGCCAGCATCAGGCCACCGGCGATGCAGGCGCCGTGGACCATCGCGATAACCGGCTTGGGCAATTCGCGCCAGCGGCGGCACATGCCCAGGTACACCTCGGATTCGCGGGCGAAGCGCGAGTCGACGCCCTCGGTACCGACGTGGTCCCACCAGATCACTGCTTTGCGTTCGAAGCTTTGGTCGGCATCGCGTTCAGGGGTGCCGATGTCGTGGCCGGCGCTGAAGTGCTTGCCGTTGCCCGCCAGCACGATGGCCTTGACCGCGTCGTCCTCGACGGCGCGGGTGAACGCGGCGTCCAGGGCGTAGGTCATTTTAGAGTTCTGTGCGTTGCGGTACTCGGGGCGGTTCAGTCGAATGATCGCCGTGGTGCCGCGCACTTCGTAGGTTACAACGCCGTCACTGTCGTTCAGAGTCATCGCGGGTCTCCTTGTCCTGTGTCGCATTTCGGCTGGGAATCCAACCGTGAAAACTTGCTTGGGACTACAGTAACCAAACAAGTGCTTGGTTTGCTAGCATAAGCGAAGATCAATCAAGAGACCAATGGATATCGAGAGTGAGGGAATAGCCGTGGATCTGAATTATTCAGCGGAAGATGACGCGTTTCGGCAGGAATTCCGTCAGTGGCTTGAAGCGAACCTCGTCGGCAAGTTCGCCGCACTGCGCGGACTGGGCGGCTCGGGGCGCGAGCACGAAGCATTCGAAGAGCGCCTGGAGTGGAACCGGCACATGGCCGCCCACGGCTGGAGCTGCGTCAGCTGGCCCAAGGAACACGGCGGCCGCGGGCTGAGCCTGCAGCAACAGGTCATCTTCCATGAGGAATACGCCAGGGCCGACGCCCCGGCCCGCGTGAACCACCTGGGCGAGGAGCTGCTGGGCCCGACACTGATCGCCTTCGGCACTCCCGAACAGCAGGTCCGCTTCCTGCCCAAGATCATCGCCGTCGAGGAACTGTGGTGCCAGGGCTACTCCGAGCCGGGCGCCGGATCCGATTTGGCCGGGGTGAAGACCAAGGCCCGCCTGGAGGACGGGAAGTGGGTTATCGACGGCCAGAAGGTGTGGACCTCGCTGGCGCACACCGCCGACTGGTGCTTCGTCATCGCCCGCACCGAGGCAGGATCCGCAAAGCACCGCGGCCTGTCCTACCTGCTGGTTCCGATGGACCAGCCGGGCGTGGAGATCCGCCCGATCCTGCAGCTGACCGGAACCTCGGAATTCAACGAAGTCTTCTTCGACGGCGCGGTCACCGACGCGGACCTGGTGGTCGGCGAGCCCGGAGCGGGCTGGTCGATGGCCATGGGCACTCTGGGCTTCGAGCGCGGCGTGTCCACGCTCGCCCAGCAGATCGCGTTCCAGCGCGAATTGCAGCTGATCATCGACCTGGCCCGCGCCAATGGCGCGATCGAGGATCCCATTATCCAAGACCAGATCGTCAAGTCCCAGATGGGACTGGATATGCTTCGCATGCACGGGCTGCGCACGCTCAGCGGCGAGCAGGGCATCGAAGCATCGATCACCAAGCTGCTCTGGGCTCCGTGGCACCGTTCGCTCGGCGAGCTGGCCATGGCCGTGGCCGGCGCCGGCGGACTGACCGTCGCGCAGGCGCCCTACGAGCTCGATGAGCTGCAGGCCCTGTACCTGTTCAGCCGCGCCGACACCCTCTACGGGGGTTCGGATGAAATCCAACGCAACGTCATTGCCGAGCGCGTGCTCGGCCTGCCCAAGGAGATTCGCGCATGACCATTGAACGCATCGCACAACCAGCGCCCGAGTACGTTCCCGCCCATGGCCTGCTGGCAGGACGCAGGGTCGTGGTGACCGCGGCCGCCGGGGCCGGCATCGGAGCCGCAGCCGCCCGCCGCGCCCTGGAGGAAGGCGCCGCTCTGGTGGTGCTGGGCGACACCCACGCCGGCCGTCTCGAAGCTTCCGCCACCGAGCTGGGCGCGGAATTCGGCGCCGAACGCGTGCGCTTCGCAGTCTGCGACGTGACCAACGAAGAGCAGGTCCAAGCGCTGCTGGATGTCGCCGAGGACTGCGGCGGCGTGGACGTCATGATCAACAACGCCGGGCTGGGCGGCACCGCCTCCATCCTTGAGATGGAAGACGAGCAGTGGGAGAAGGTCGTGAACGTGACCCTCACCGGCACCTTCCGCTCGGTCCGCGCGGCCAGCCAGCGCATGGTGAAGAACGGCACCCGCGGGGTGATCATCAACAACGCCTCGGTGATCGGCTGGCGCGCCCAGGAAGGACAGGCGCACTACGCCGCCTCGAAGGCCGGCGTGATGGCGCTGACCCGCTCGGCGGCCATGGACGTGGCCCCGCACGGCATCCGCATCAACGCGGTCGCCCCGTCACTGGCCATGCATCCCTTCCTGGCCAAGGTCACCTCCGACGAGCTGCTCGAGGAGCTCGCCTCGCGCGAGGCCTTTGGCCGTGCCGCCGAGCCGTGGGAAATTGCCAACGTCATGGTGTTCTTGGCCAGCGACTATTCCTCTTACATGACCGGTGAAGTGGTCCCGGTCAGCAGCCAGCAGGCATAGAAGGAGCAGCACAATGAATGAGGCTTACATTATCGACGCCGTGCGCACCCCGGTGGGCCGCCGCGGCGGTTCGCTGGCCGAGATCCACTCGGCGGATCTGGGCGCGCACGTGATTTCCGCGCTGGTCGAGCGCACCGGCATCGACCCGGGTGCGGTGGATGACGTGATCTTCGGGTGCACCGACACCCTGGGCTCCCAGGCCGGGGACATCGCCCGCACCGCCTGGCTGGTGGCCGGGCTGCCGGACCACGTGCCGGGGGTGACCATCGACCGGCAGTGCGGATCCAGCCAGCAGGCGGTGCACTTCGCAGCGCAGGGCGTCATGTCCGGCACCGCCGACCTGATCATTGCCGGCGGCGTGCAGAACATGTCGAAGATCCCGATCTCCGCGGCCATGATCGCCGGAGCCGAGTTCGGGTTCACCACCCCCTTCGCCGAATCCCCGGGCTGGGTGAAGCGCTATGGAGACCAGGAGGTCTCGCAGTTCCGCGGGGCGGAGATGATCGCCGAAAAGTGGGACATCTCCCGCGAGCGCATGGAGCAGTTCGCACTTCAAAGCCACGAGCGCGCCGCCGCCGCCACGGACGGAGGCCGTTTCGACTCGCAGATCGTTGCCCTGAATGGGCTGCAGCTGGACGAAACAATCCGCCGCGGCACCACCTTGGAGAAGATGGCGTCGCTGGACACCCTGACCGAGGACGGGCGGCTGACTGCCGCGGTGGCCTCGCAGATCTGCGATGGCGCCAGCGCGATGCTCATCGCTTCGGAGAAGGCGGTTCAAGAGCACGGGCTGACTCCGCGCGCCCGGGTGCACCACATGTCGGTGCGCGCCGATGATCCGGTGTGGATGCTCACCGGCCCGATCCGCGCCACCAAGTATGCGCTGGAACGCGCTGGCATGAGCGTGGACGGGATCGATCTCTTCGAATGCAATGAGGCGTTCGCCCCGGTAGTCCTGGCCTGGATGGACGAGCTGGGCATCGACCAGCAGAAGGTCAATGTCAACGGCGGCGGCATCGCCCTGGGCCACCCCATCGGTGCCACCGGCACCCGGTTGATGACCACCCTGCTCAACGAGCTGGAACGCACCGGCGGACGATTCGGCCTGCAGACCATGTGCGAGGGCGGCGGCCAGGCCAACGTCACCATCATCGAGCGCCTTTAGCACCCGGCCAGCCGCCTTTTAATCCAAGATCCCCGACGGGCCAACCCGGCGGGGATCTTGCCGATCAGCACTGGCAACTTCATGAGGCGCCCATGGCTGCCCGTTCCGGCACTGGCCAGGGAACTGCTTGGCGTTGGCCGACAGCGGAACGTCGACGGGTTCCAGTTCGCTGCGCGGCGGATTCTTCGGAATGAACGCAGCAATGATCACTGCGGCCACGGAAAGACCGGCACCGAGCAGCAGTGCCGTGCGGAAACCCTGCCCTGTCGGGATCATGGCGCCGTGGAAGTCGGTGGATATCTGCGCGAGCAGTTGGCCGATGACCGCGGCATTGCCATTGGTGCCCAGCGAACGCATCAGCGTGTTGAAGCCGTTGCCCGCGGCGGTTTCGCTGCGTGGCACCGAACTCATGATGATCGACGGCATCGCGCCGTAGGCGCAGGCCACGCCGCTGTTGACAAGGGTTGCGGTGAGGAGCACGCGGGGGGATGGCCGCAGCTTCCAGAAGCCCCAGAAGACCAGCGCCAGCACCGAAATGCCGAACAGGCTCGGAGGCAGCGGCGTGGCCCAGCCCCATGCCGAGCCCTTGGAGATGGCCAGTATCAGTGACAGAATGCCTGCAGCCAGGCCGATCGCACCGAGCCAGTCGAAGCGTTGACCCGCGGCGCCGGCCTCCAGGCCTGGGATGAGTTTCCAGATCAGCAACGCAACGATCAGCGTCACCACGGAGCCGCCGATGAACGGCCAGCGCCAGTCAGGGAACTCGATGACCGCGACGTTGGGGGCCACAGCGCAGACTAATCCGCCGAGAATCTACGGCAGCGCGAAGACCAGGACCATCCGGCGCTTTTCGAAGAGGTGGCCCAGGCGTCCGGAAATCGGGACTGCCACCGCGCCGGCGAGCAGCGTTGCCGTCACGATCCAGGCGGTGTTGTCGGCAGAAGAGCTGAAGGGGCTGGAGCACTGCAGCTGCCTGGTCCTAGGCGAGGGTGTCCTTGCTCTGCACCAAGCCTCCAAGCACCGAGAGGCGTTCGACAGCTTCGTCGATGATCCGGTCCACGAGCTGCTCGCAGGTCGGCAAATCGTCGATGACCCCGACCACCTGGCCGGATGCAAGCATGCCGGCCTGCGTATCGCCATTGACCAAGCCGGCCTTCAGGAGCATCGGGGTGTTGGCGGCGAGCATCATCTGGCCCCAGCTACGGCCGGTGCCGCGCTTCATGCTCAGCCCGTCGCGGGCCAGTCCCAGCCAGGACTGGCCGGAGAGCTCCTTGAACTGCAGGGTGCGCCGCGCCGTGCCCAGCAGCCGGCCCAGCGGAGAGCTGGTTTCCAGGCTGTCGATGAACTCGGTGCGCAGCAGCCGGTGCGGCATGCCGTCGGCCTTGGCAGTCACCACGGTGCCGTCCAGCCCGAACTCCAGGTAGCGCTGCTTGATGTGCTTGGGCACGGCGCTGTCGCTGGTGAGCAGGAAGCGGGTGCCCATGCCGATCCCGGACGCGCCGTAGGACAGCGCGGCGGCCAGTCCGCGTCCATCGAAGAATCCGCCGGCCGCAATCACCGGGATGTCCACCGCGTCCAGCACGGAGGGCAGCAGCAGGGTGGTCGGGGTGGCGCCGGTGTGGCCACCGCCCTCGCCGCCTTGGATCATCACCGCGTCGGCGCCCCAGGCGGCGACCTTCTGCGCATGGCGGGGCAAGCCGACCGAGGGGATGACCACCGCGTCGTTGTCCTTGAGCTTGTCGATCAGCTCGCGCTTGGGCGCCAGCGCGAAGGAAGCGACCTTCACGCCGTACTTGACCAGCAGGTCCACTCGGTCGCTGGCGTCCGCGGCATCGGCGCGCAGGTTGACGCCGAAGGGCTTTTCGGTGCGGGACTTCGTTTCCACGATGGCCTTTTCAAGCTCCTCGCAGGTCATGGTCGCCGAGGCGAGAATGCCCAGGCCGCCGGCCTGCGCGGTGGCGGTCACCAGACTCGGCCCGGCGACCCAGCCCATTCCGGTCTGCACCACTGGGTGCTGGATTCCGATGAGCTCGGTCAGGGGGGTGCGGATGCGGTTGGTGGTGCTCAAGGGCTGACCTCTTGTTCTCTGCGGCGGGCGGGGTCCAGGACCTCGCGAATCAGTTCAAGTTCCTGCTGATCGGGCAGGCGGGTGGCTTCGATGGTGTCCGGCAGGTGCAGCTCGAAGCCGGTTGATTCCAGCATCTCGTCCAGGGTTGTGTCGGGGTGCAGGCTGCGCAGCGCCATGGTGCCGCCGGGCCCGCTGAAGTCGTAGACCCCGAGGTTGGTGACCACCCGGTGCAGGTTGTGGAATCGCGCCGCCATGGGCCCTGCGGCCTTGGCGCGGGTGCTGCCCACCCCGGTCACGAAGTCGACGTCCGGAACGAAGCTGCGCTTGGACTGCCGGGGAATCCAGTAACTGGTGGTGTGGTTGATGGTGTTGGTGGCCGCAGCCCGGGAGCCGAGCAGCTGGCGGTGCGGCTGGAAGTGGTCGCCGATGGCCGAGAAGTTGTGGTTCCCCTCCCGGTCGATCTGCGCGCCGCCCATCACCACGTGGCGCTTGCCGGCGGCGATCAGCTCGAAGAGCTCGCGGTAGGGCAGGTAGCCGGCGCTGAATTCGCTCTGCGCGCCCAGGGCCGGAACATCCCCGTAGATGGTGGATTCGCCGTCGCTGAGCATCAGCGTCGGCGCATGGGTCAGTGCGGCCAGCCGGGCGCCGAGCGTGGGGATGATCCCGGCCGGGCTGGCGAGGATCTCGCCTTGGCCGCGGAACAGGTCGCTGCAGGCGGCCACCGCGATCTCCGCGCGGCTGGCGGTTAACAGGGTCTCAGGCATCGGAGGCCTCCTTGCGCCAGATGCTCTCATCTTCCAAGTACTTGGCGCGGTAGTGCTCCCACAGTGCGGGATCGGCGGCTGCGGCAGCGTACTCGCGCTGCAGTTCCTCGTTGCGCGGGTATTCCGGCAGGCAGGCGGTGAAGTGCGCGCCGCCGGGGGCCTCGAAGACGTGGTCCACCATGGTGCGGTTCAGCAGCAGCGTGGAGGGGTGCGCGCCCGCGGTCAGTTCCCGGGTGCTGAGCACCGTTTCGGCGCTGAGGATGGTGCGCGCGGCGGCCCTGGCCAACAGGTCGTCCACGTAGGGGTCCGGGCCCAGGCATTGTCCGTTGCCCAGCGCGTCGGCCCGGTTCAGGTGGATGAGCGCCACATCCAGTGCCACAGCCGGCATCGCCACCAGCGTTTGGCCATCCTCGTAGGGGGAAGTGATGGTGCGGATCTGCGGGTTGACGGTCAGCGCGTCCGATCCCAGCCCGCTGCGGGTCACTTCGAAGGGCAGCCGCCGTCCGGCCGCGCGCAGCCCGGAAACCAGCATCGACTCGTCCAGTTCCATAGTGGTGATGGCCCCGGACTGCCGGGCGGCCGCGAAGTGCGGGTCCACCGCAATGGAATCAAGGGTGACGAACCCGTGGACGACCTCGCGCACCTGCCCGGTGGCGCACAGCGTCCCGACATCCGGGCCGCCGAAGCTGACGATGCGTAGGTCCTTGGCCCCGGAGCGCACCAGCGCGGCCACCAGGGACATGGGCTTGCGTCTCGATCCCCATCCGCCTATGCCGATGGTCATCCCGTCCTCGAACATCCCGCCCAGGTCCGCAGCATCTATGAGCTTGCCGGCCATGGCTAGGCCCCGGTGGCGACGAAGTCGTCGCGCAGCTCGTCGGCGACTCCGCCGAGGTTCAGTTCGAAGGTGAATCCCTGCTCGAAGCGGTAGCTGCGATTCACATCGATCGGGTCGATGCAGTTCAGCGCCTCCTTGGCCGCGCGGATCACGCGCGGGTCCTTGGCGGCGATTTCGTTGGCGTAGGAGAACGCTGTCTCATCCAGCGTGTCGGCGCTGACTACCTCGGCCACCGAGCCCAGCTCGGCCAGCCGCTGGGCGCTGATGTTCTTGCTGGTGAAGTACAAGGTGCGCAGCATGTGGGCCGGCACCAGGCGGGCCAGGTGGGTGGCCGCGCCTAGCGCGCCGCGGTCGACCTCCGGCACGCCGAAGTAGGCGGTGTCGCTGGCGACGATGGTGTCAGCGTTGCCCACCAGGCCGACGCCGCCGCCCAGGCAGAAGCCGTTGACCGCGGCGATGACCGGGACGGCGCACTCGTAGATGGACTTGAAGGCGGCGAAGCAGCCGCGGTTGGCGCCGAGGATGGCGTTGAAGTCGTCGGTGGACTGCATTTCCTTGATATCCACGCCGGCGTTGAAGCCTCGGCCTTCGGAGCGCAAGATGACCGCGCGGGTCTTGGCGTCCTTGGCCGCTTCGTTCATGGCGTCGGCGATGCCGAACCATCCGGCGACCGGCAGCGCGTTCACCGGCGGGTAGTCCATGGTGATGACGCGGACGCCGTTGGAGTGCATTGCTGAAGTGATCGACATTGGGATCTCCCTGTACCTAACGTTTGCTTGTTTGTTACCCTAGCACTTGCTTGGTTTCAGGTACACTGGCAATCCATGAACAGCACATCGACGAAAGGAAAAAGCCCATGACTGGCATTTTGAGCGGCCGAGTGGCCATCGTGACCGGCGCAGGCCGCGGACTCGGACGCGAGCATGCACTAGAACTGGCCCGCCAGGGAGCGATGGTCGTGGTCAACGACTTCGGCACCACCCTGGGTGGCGCCATCGACCCGGCGAACCCGGCCCACGATGTGGTCGCGGCCATCCGCGCCGAGGGCGGGCAGGCCGTGGCCAACGGCGCCGATGTGGCTGATTTCGAACAGGCCGGTGCCATGGTGCAGCAGGCCATCGACACCTACGGCCGGCTGGACATCCTTGTCAACAACGCCGGGTTCGTGCGCGACCGGATGCTGGTGAACACCACCGAAGAGGAATGGGACGCGGTGATCCGCGTGCACTTGAGGGGCCACTTCGCCCCGCTGCGCCATGCCGCCAAGTACTGGCGCGACGAGGCCAAGGCTGGGCGCACCCCGCAGGCCCGGGTCATCAACACCACCTCCGGCGCAGGGCTGAAGGGCAGCGTCGGGCAGGCCTGCTACTCGGCCGCCAAGGCAGGAATCACCGGGTTGAGCATGGTCGCCGCCCACGAGCTGGCCCGCTACGGCGTCAACGTGAATTCCATCGCCCCGGCAGCCCGCACCCGGATGACCGAAGACGCCTTCGGCGAGAGCATGGCCGCCCCGGAGGAAGGCTTCGACGCGATGAATCCGGCCAACGTCTCCCCGGTCGTGGCCTGGCTGGCCAGCGCCGGCTGCGAGGTCACCGGCCGGGTCATCGAAGTCGAAGGCGGACGCGTGTGCATCGAGGAAGGCTGGAACCACGGCCCCCAGGTCGACGCCGGCGCCCGCTGGGATGCCGCCGAGGTCGGCGCCCAGATCGAGCAGCTGCTGGCCCAGGCCGCCGTACCGGAACCGGTGTACGGATCATGAGCACAGCCGCTGCAGACCCGATGACCGCCGGCGCGTGGGCCGGCCAGCATCTGGGCGAGAAGACCGTCGGATACACCGAGGACCAGGCGATCCTCTACGCGCTCGCCGTCGGGGCCCGGCCCGCTGACCTCGACCTGGTCTTCGAGGACCGGCTGCGCGTGCTGCCCTCCTTCGGGCTGACCCTGGCCCAGTGGGCTCCGGATGTGCTGGCCGATCGCGGCGCATTCGATAACCGTGCCGTGCATGGCGCCCAGGAACTGCTGGTGGCCAAGCCGCTGCCGCGCAGCGGGGAACTGGCACTGAATGCCCGCGTGGGCGAGGTCTGGGACAAGGGCGGCGCCGCCGTCTTCAACGTCATCGTCGAATGCGACTACTTCCAGGCCACCTGGCAGATCTTCGCCCCCGGTTTCGGCGGGTTCAACGGGCAGCGCGGCCCAGGCCGCGCCGCCGCCCCGGACACGCCGTCAGCCGGCACCGCCAGCGTGCAGACTGCGCCGAACCAGGCGGCACTCTACCGGCTGCTGGGGGACAAGCACCACATCCACATCGATCCGCAGGCAGCGAAGCGCATCGGGCAGGACCGCCCGATCCTGCACGGGCTGGCCACCCTGGCCGCGACCACGCTGCCGCTGGCCGAACTGGCTGGGGCGCACCCGGCGGACCTGGTCGAATTCGGCGGGCGCTTCTCCGGGGTCGTCTTCCCCGGGGACCGCATCGAGGTCTCCACCTGGGACCACGGGCGGTTCGAGGCAGCCGTGGCCGACCGTACGGTCATCGCCGACGGACTGGCGGTCTTCGGCTGAGCATTGCCGGCCGCTAGCCGCCGCACGCCAAAGGAC
>NZ_JBOGEG010000037.1:0-35382 GCF_050701915.1 Glutamicibacter sp.
GGATCCCCGAATGGATCCTGCCGGCGCCCTTGGAGTTCAGGCTAGGTCCGCTTACTTGTCGCGGCCCTTGCCTTTGCCCGGCTTCGCGTCTTGGATGAAGACCTGGACGACCGACGGGCGTGGGCCGTGGAATTCGCCCTTGCCTGCGTCTGCTGCGTTCTTCACGAAGTCCGGGAACAGCGAGGTAGGGCTGGCGAAGCTGCCGCCCTCACCCGGGTGCTGCACCGAGACGAAGACCGAGTTGTCCTTGTCATGGATCAGCGGGCCGCAGGTCTCTGCGCCGGTTGGCACGGCCAGGAACTGCTCCACACGTCCTCGGTCCTTGCCGGTCAGGGTGACCTTGTGCAGTGCATCGGAGTAGCCGATGGTGCCCGGGGCGCCGTCGGTGGAGATCCACAGGTTGCCCTTGGAGTCGAAGGCCAGGTTATCCGGGCAGGAGATTGGCGAGACCTTCTCCGTTGGGTAGCCGGAGAAGTAGGTCGATCCGTTCACGTTTGGATCGCCGGCAACCAGCAAGATGTTCCAGGTGAACTTCGCCGCGGTGGCGTCGTTGCCGGCTTCGGTGATTTCCAGGACGTGGCCGTCGCGGTTGCGTACCCGCGGGCTGACCTCGGTAGCGCCTTCCTTGCCGTCCTTGCCGCGGTCGGTGTTGTTGGTCAGTGCCACGTAGACCTTGCCGGATACCGGGCTCGGCTCGACGTCTTCGGGGCGGTCCAGCTTGGTGGCGCCGACCTTGTCAGCTGCTTGGCGGGTGTAGACCAGCACCTCGTCGATGCCCATGCCCTCGACCCTGGATTCGCCGTTCTTCACCAGTGGCAGCCAGGTTCCCATGCCGTCGAAAGCACCATCAGACGGAACTGCGCCGCTGCCGTCGATTTCGCTTGCTGGCGAGTTGCCGGCGAACTTGGCAACGTACAGGTCGCCTTCGGAGAGCAAGCCCATGTTGTGCTTGCGATCGTGCTTGGAGTAGGTGTTCTTCGAGACGAACTTGTACAGGTACTCGAAGCGCGAGTCATCACCGGAGTAGGCAACTGCCTTGCCGTTCTTGGCAATGCGCACGTTGGCGCCCTCGTGCTTGAAGCGGCCCAGGTTGGTGTGCTTGACCGGGGTGGACGCAGGGTCCTGCGGATCGATTTCGACTACCCAGCCGAAGCGGTTGGCTTCGTTCTCGCAGCCTTCGTTGTGCAGGCCGAAGCGCGGGTCGCTTTCTTCCCAGCCGCGGCCGGTCGCGGCGGTGCCGATGCCGTAGCGTGATTCCTCTGCGGTGCCCTTGCCGCGGAAGTACTGGTCGAAGTTTTCTTCACCGGACAGCACGGTGCCCCATGGGGTGGTGCCTCCGGCGCAGTTGTTCAAGGTGCCAAGGACCTTGGTTCCGGTTGGATCCGCGGCGGTCTTGAGCAAGTCGCTGCCTGCGGCTGGGCCATCGACCCGGAATTCGGTGCTGGCGGTGATGCGGCGGTTGCGCTCGCCGCCCTGCACGTAGCTCCACTTCTTGTCGTTCTTCTTGCGCTTGACCTCAACCACGGAGAAGCCATGTGCGTTCATCGCGATCTTGCGGGCTTCTTCCTGGTTCGCTTCGAACCAGGCGGAGTCGAACATCATGTCTTCATTGGTGTACTCGTGGTTGGCAACCAGCACGCCGGTGCGGCCCGAATACTTGTCAACGATGATGTCCAGGTAGTCGCAGTTGTAGCCGAACTGCTCAGCCTGCTTGCGGGCGGACTGCTTGGAGGCATCGAATTCCGCGGTGTTCTTGAATAGCGGATCGCCCCAGCGGATGATGGCATTCCAGTCGTAGCCTTCCGGGACGGACACGGTATCTACCGAACGCGACACCGGCTCAATGGCGTCGAAGGAAAGGTGCCCGCCCTTGCCTGGCTTCATTGGCGCCAGTGGCGCCGCGGTGGCGTCGGCAGCACCGAAAAGCTGCGGGCCGATGACCAGCGCCGAGGCACCGACCGCGCCCAGGCCCAGCATGCTGCGGCGGGAGAGCGACTTGTCGGCAATGTCCTTGAAGTAGCCGTTGGACGAAGTGTTGCAATCTGGCTTGGTGCAGGCGTCGGCGCACTTGAAGTGGCAAGTAGCTGCAGAACGGCCGCCGCGGGTGTGGCCCAGCATTGGCAAAAGGGTACGGGTTGGATTCATGATCCGCTCACTTCCTCAGTATGTGGCTCATTGTCAGGGGAATGACTCGAACTGAGGTTTTCACTTGGAAGTGTTCTAAATGCAACGCAAAGGTTAACGCCGGGGAAACAGATTCTTGCCTGCGATTATCCCCTAGTCAGCTCGGTATAGCAGGACTCCAGACGCTGCAGCCACCAGCGCACTCGCGCCTCTTCTGGACGCAAGCCATCCAGTTTCTGGTGATCCGGCTCAATGCGACGCACCGGCAAGTATCCGGCGGTGGCCAGCAACGGCTCGGCGCAAACGTCATCGGCAAATAAGGTGCCGGTGGAAAGGCCGCAGGCATAGGGCAGTTCTGGCAGCGCGCTGGCCAGGGCGGCGGCTTGGGCCAGGCCTACCGAAGTATCCAGAGCGCTGGAGACGACAACATCCAGTTCCGCTTGCTCGGCAATTTCCAGCACCGCGTCGATACCGCCCAGCGGCTGGGCCTTGATGATCATCAGATCTGCGGCACCCAACCGCGAGACTTCCAAGGGGTCAGTGTGCTTCCGCACCGCTTCATCGGCGGCGATCTTCAATGGGTTTCCGGCGTTGCGCAGTTGCTCGCGGACTTCTGCCAGCCCGGTAATGCCAGGCACGGGTTGCTCCGCGTATTGCAGGTCGTACTCGCTCAGCGCCTTCAAGGCCGGGACCGCCTGGGCGATATCCCACCCCATGTTCGCATCCACGCGCAGCGCTGCTTGCGGGTAGAGCCGCCGGGCCTCAGCTACACGCGCTAGGTCCTGCTCAATCCCCTGGCCTTTTTCGGCCACCTTGATCTTGATGGTATGCGGCGCGTCATAGCGTTCGAGAACCGCCCCGACATCTTTCACGGCAACTGCGGGCAAGGTGGCGTTGACCGGAATGCTGGTGCGCAACGGTTCCGGGAACGGCTGGTAGGCGGCCTCGATGCCTGCGGCTAACCACCGAGAGGCTTCTGCCGGTCCGTACTCGGTAAATGCGGAGAACTCGCCCCAACCTTCCGGTCCTTTGATCAGCAGCGCTTCACGCTGGGTGATGCCACGGAATTTCACACGCATCGGCAGGCGGACAACATGGGAATTTGCCAGCAGATCTTCAAGGGGCGGCAGTTCAAAGCTCATGTTCTAAGCCTAGCGAGCGTGGGCATAGTTACATGCTTGAACTGTGCCGTTCCCCGTGCCGGATATGACACCCTAGAGATATGCCTCGCCATTCAGCATCCGCGCGCCCGCACCATATCAGGTGGTGGTGGGCTCTGCTGCTGCTGATTTCGCTGTTCTGCCTTGAATACGTATTTTTCGTCCAACAGCGTGTTGGGCAATGGGCCGATCAGGCTGGATTCATCGCGTGGGCGCAATGGTGGCCCCGGACCGATCTGCTCAATCCGATCCGTGAATTCCTGGATCTCTTGCCGGCAATCTGCGGCGCCATTGCGGCAGTATTCCTGCTGTATCGCGTGATTCGCGACCGCCGTTTCCTTCGGGCCATCGTGGCGATCATCGCGGCCGGGGCCGCAGCGGGCAGCACGCAGTTGCTCAAGCACGAAATCTTGGTTCGTCCGGATTTCAATTTCGGCACCACAGGAAATTCCTTTCCGTCAGGACACACCACTGTGGCTGCCGCCGCCATGGGCCTGATGTATCTGGTTTCGCCACCGAAACTGCGTCCCATAGTGCAACCGATCGCGTGGTTGTTCGCGACGGTCACCGGAGTGGCCACCTTGATTTGCGGTTGGCACCGTCCCAGTGACATTGCCGCTGGTTTTGTGGTGGCCGGATTCTGGTTGGTCATGGCCTCGGTAGTGCTCCAGCGCATCCAGCCACTGAGCCATGAACTGCCCGAGGGCACCTGGTCAAGGAAAGTTGGGGCCGGCAGCCTGGTTGTCTGGGCTGCGGTGATCGGACTGTCCTTCTTCCTGCCACACCCTCACATCCAGAAGATCCCGGAGTTCTTGCAATTGATCTATGCGGCCTTGGGGATCATTCATGTCGTGGCCGCTTCGCTGGTATCCGGCTTGGTGCTGCGCTCGGTGGTTATCGGCCCCATGCGCACCTTCAAGAAGTAGCGCACAGGCCCCGACACGTCGCGCGCTACTGCTCCCTGCAGGCCATGCGGTTATTGAGCAAGTCCGCGGCCCGCAGTGATTCCGGAATGGTCACGGCGAAACGCTTCTTGTTCTTGAGCTCGAAAACGAGGCCTTCGTGTTCTTTCATCACGATGGCCGAACCGCCTGGAATGATTCGCCAGCCCCAGCCTCCCCACATCATGGGAACGATCTTTTCGCTGGTCGCGGATTCAATTTCATCGATTTTGATGGTTCGCATCGGAAACCCCAAGACCGCAGAAGATACCCGGAAACGATCGCCGTCGATCGATACCCGAATCCAGATCAAGCTCAGAATCAGTACGCACGCCAAGGCGGACAGGGCAATGGAAACAATGAAGCCCACCGAGCTGCCATCTTGGCTTTCACTGGTCAGCAGCGGCAACGCAACTGCAACGAAAAGCGCCGCGAACACCACCAGGCATAGCAGCCACATCCACCACGGTGCTGCCATCGTTTGCTTGAATTCTTGCTGGGGCACGGCTGGTGTCCCTGCCGCAGCAGGCCGCTGGATGCCTTGCGCTGCATCGATTCGTGCCTGGCGGTCTTCATGGGATTGCCTCGTGTACTGCTGGTAGATGCCGCTGACCCACAGCGGCGCAATGCCCAGCAGCGAGCAGGCAATCAGCACAACCATCATGCCGCCCAGCACTGCGGTTTCAGGTGTCTCGGCGATTGCCGTAGAGACCGCCGAGCTGACGAATACGCCAGCTGCACTCCAGGAGAGCAGTCCACCGGCAAAGAGCAGCACCATGAGCAATGCCGGTTTACTGCGCAGCATCAAGGAAAGCAACCCGGTGATGGCACCAACGATGCTTAGCCCGATGCAGACGGGGACAAAGACCGCGGTGCGGGTAAACCCATCCGGATAGGTCGAAGTCCAGTGAGTAGCGGTCATCTCCGGCAGTTTGCTGGCGAGCAGGGCGTAGGTGGCCCCCACAATGGCTACCGGAAGAAGCAGCAACAGGTAGATGAGTGGCCGATTCTTGATTCCGGTCCCCGCTGTTGCCATCTCAATCCCCTGTTCATGCTGCCTAGTCCGCGTTTTGAGCTGGCCGGCAAGCAACTCAACATATTTCCAAAAGAGAAATAATTATTGGGTCAATTCTATCAACCCATGTTTGACATGGGAATAAATGATTGGGCATTGATGAAATATCAGCAAAAAGGTTGATGCCCGTCGATCCTTGTGAGGTTCGACGGGCATCAAGATCACTCCTGAGAGAGAGAACTGCGCACTGCGGATGCTAGAGCGAGGCCAGCGCAGTCTTTGGATCTGTCATCGCGTCGGCAACATAGCGCATGAAGCCGGCCGCCGTTCCGCCATCGCAGACCCGGTGGTCGAAGCTCAGTGTCATCTCGCAGATGGAACGGACCTTGATCTTGCCATTGACCACCCACGGCTTCTCGATGATGCGCCCTAGCCCCAAGATGGCCGCTTCCGGGTAGTTGATGATGGCCGCGGAGCCATCAACCTTGAACACGCCATAGTTGTTGATGGTGAAGGTGCTGCCGGACAGGTCGGCGACACCGGCCTTGCCCTCGCGCGCCACCGAAGCCAGTCGAGCGAACTCGGCCGACAGTTCCTTGGCATTCATCTTGTGGGCATCGCGCACATTGGGCACAACCAGGCCGCGGTCGGTCTGGGCTGCGAATCCGAGGTTCACGCCCTCGAAGAGGGTATGGCGCAAGCCCCCATCAGCTTCAACCTCAATGCGGCTGTTCAGCTCAGGGAAACGCTGCAAGCCGGCCACGGCGAAGCGGGAGATCAGTGCCATGACACTTGGAGCTTGGCCTTCGGCTTCCTTGATCTTCGAACGCAGCTTCAGCAGCTTGGTGACATCGACATCCACCCATACGGTCGCCTCGGGGATCTCGCGGCGCGAAGTGCTCATCGCGTTGGCGATGGTCTTGCGCACCCCCGAAAGCAGCTGGGTAGAAGCAACCGGCAGGCCGGTCTTCGAATCCGCCTCGCCAGCCCGGGTTGGCGTAGCCGGCACCGCAGCTGCGGGGGCCGGGGCCGTTGCTGCCGGGGCAGCGGCCGCTGCAGGTTGACCCGCTTCAGCCGACAAGGCAGCTTCCACGTCGGTGCGCAGAATCAGCCCTTCTGGACCAGAGCCTTGAACCGTGCTGATATCCAATGCGTTGTCACGTGCCAACTTGCGTACCAGCGGGTTGATCACGCGAACCGCTTCGGCCGGCGCCTGTGCCGCTGCCGCAGCTACCCCGCCGCGCGGCTTGCGCCGACGGCTGGTCTTGCTCTGTGCAGAGGAGGTGCCGTAGCCAATGAGCACATTGCCACTGCCCTCATCGGCTTCTGCTGCCGCTTCGGCAGGTACCTGGGTGCCGGCACGCTCTTCCTCGCGGTAGGACTGCGCACGTTCGGCTTCATCGGCCACAGGTGCTTCAGCTTCTTCGCCGCCGGTGTTCACCGAGATGAAAGGCTCATCCACGAGCATCATCTGGCCAGCATCCCCATGCAGGGTCGAGACTACGCCTTCGAACGGGCAGGGGATCTCCACCAGCGACTTCGCGGTTTCCACCTCTGCAATGGGCTGGTCCACCGCGACAGTGTCACCGGCGGCAACCATCCAGCGCACCAGCTCGGCTTCGGTCAGGCCTTCGCCAAGGTCTGGCAAGAGAAAAGTCTTGATGCTCATTTACGCCTCCCACTGAAGCTGGTCAACCGCGTCGAGAATGCGTTCGGCGCTTGGCAGATGGAACTTTTCCAGCGTTGGCGCCGGGTATGGAATGTCGAAACCGGTCACGCGAAGCACTGGAGCGGCCAACGAGTGGAAGCACCGTTCCTGCACCCGGGCCACGATTTCACTGGCTACCGAGGCAAAGCCCTGGG
The DNA here is from genome assembly GCF_050701915.1 of Glutamicibacter sp. Lineage (NCBI taxonomy): Bacteria > Bacillati > Actinomycetota > Actinomycetes > Micrococcales > Micrococcaceae > Glutamicibacter > Glutamicibacter sp. Next base: position 7,104 of record NZ_JBOGEG010000037.1, read on the forward strand.
CTTCGGCGACCACGATGGCCCGTCCGGTCTTGCGCACCGATGCGCAGACGGTCTCATCATCAAATGGCACGATGCTCCGGATGTCGAGAACTTCCAGGCTGATGCCTTCCTCGGCAGCCAGCTTGGCTGCTTCCAGTGCGGTGGAAACGCTTGGACCATAGGTGATCAGCGTGGCGTCGCTGCCCGGGCGGGCAATGCGCGCCTGGCCCTCGGTCTTGGCGCTCTTCTTGGCCTCGTACTGCTCGGCCAGCTGTGCCAGGTCCACCTGTTCCTTGGACCAGTACAGCTTCTTCGGCTCGAAGAAGACCACCGGATCATCCGAATCGATGGCTTCGCGCAGCATCAGGTAGGCATCCTCTACGCACGAGGGGGTGAAGACCTTCAGACCTGGAGTGTGCGCATAGTATGCTTCCGAGGAATCGCAGTGGTGCTCCACGCCGCCCACGCCGCCGGCGTAAGGAATGCGGATGACCATTGGCAGGCTCAACTTGCCCTGGGTGCGGTTGCGCATCTTGGCAACATGCGAAGCGACCTGCTCGAATGCCGGGTAGGCGAAAGCATCGAACTGCATCTCGATGACCGGGCGCATGCCGTTGATGGCCATGCCTACGGCCATGCCGACAATGCCGGATTCAGCCAGCGGGGTGTCAAAGCAGCGTTCGGAACCGAAGCGTGCGGTCAGCCCATCGGTGATGCGGAAAACGCCACCCAGGGTTCCCACATCCTCGCCGAAGATCACTACCGAGTTATCGGCAACCAGCGAATCAGCAAGGGCGGTATTCAGCGCCTTGCCGAAGGTCACTGGCTGGTGCTCGTTGGCAGCCTTGGCTGCGGCTCGTGCGGTGGCAGCGCTGACGTTCGGGTTCAAGCGCGAAGTAGTGGCAGTCATCCTAGGCCTCCTCACGGTCTAGTTCGTCGACGAGCATGGCTTGCTGTTCAGCCAGCTGCGGGGTCTTGGCCGAGTACACATGCTCAAACAGTTCACGTGGATCGGTGTTGGATTCCTGGTTCATCCCATCACGCAGGGTCTTGGCAACCGACTCGGCGTCCGCGGTGATCTTGGCTACGGTTTCATCGGTCAAGAGCCCGGCATCGTCCAGGTACGTCTTCATGCGGGTCACCGGATCCTTGGCGATCCATTCCTGGACCTCGGAGTCCTCGCGGTAGCGCTTGTCGTCATCGGCGTTGGTGTGCGCCTGCATGCGGTAGGTGTGGGCCTCGATCAGCAGCGGGCCGTTGCCTTCGCGGGCCATGCGCACCGCACGGGTCATGATGGCCATCAATGCCATCAGGTCGTTGCCATCCACGCGCTCGCCGGCCATGCCGTAGCCAACAGCCTTGTGAGCCAGGGATGGGGCGGCACTTTGCTGCGAGAGCGGAACCGAGATGGCGTACTTGTTGTTCTGCACGAAGAAGATCACCGGCAGGTTGAAGACCGCAGCAAAGTTCAGTGCCTCGTGGAAGTCGCCTTCACTGGTGGCGCCATCGCCGCACATGGCCACCACAACGGTGTCTTCGCCGCGCAGCTTGGCAGCGTGGGCGACACCCACTGCGTGCAGCAACTGGGTAGTGAGCGGGGTGGACATCGGCGCGCAGTTATAGGCCTTCGGGTCATAGCCGCAGTGCCATTCGCCGCGGAAGCTGGTCATGACTTCCATCGGGGCTACGCCCTTGGTCAGCACCGCTACGGTGTCGCGGTAGGTTGGGAAGAGCCAGTCGTTCTCGCCCAGGCACAGGGCGGCTGCGATCTGGCAGGCTTCCTGCCCGTGGCTGGACGGGTAGACGGCCATGCGGCCCTGGCGGACCAGTGCGGAGTTCTGGTCGTTGACGCGGCGGCCGGTGACCAGAGCCGCGTAGGCTTCCAGCAGCCGGGCCGGGCTTGGCAACGGGTATTCGTGGCCAGGCTCAGTGCCTTGCTGGTCCTCTGGGCGCAGGGTTCCGTCCGGGTTCAACAGGTTGATCATGTGGCGTGCTGGCAGCATGTAGTCTTCAGGGGTAATCCCGAATTTCTTGCTGACATCAGAGATGCGATCCGCATGTGCTTCAGTGCTCATGTTCTCCCACCTTTCGTGGTTCTGGCTCGGTCCATGAGCACAACCGCTTGTGACTCACTTCACCTAAACATCATTTGCAATCAATTATGAGTATGAGTGGCATTCTGTATCCAGTCCGGCGTGGAATCGTGGAAAGTTGCGAATAGTATCCGTATACTCGTAGACGAAAAGTTTCAATAGATTGTGTTTGGAACAGAGACGTCCGACACGTCAACAAGGAGTATCAATGGCCGCGGAAGCGGAGCTAAAACTCGATGATGTCGACCATGCGATCCTCGCTGAGCTAACCAGCGACGGGCGCCAGTCGGTCACCACCGTGGCACAAAAGGTGCACGTATCGCGTGCCCACGCCTATTCCCGCATCGCAAAGCTCCAAGATGCCGGGGTGATCACTCGTTATACGGCGGTGATTGATCCGGTAAAGGCGGGCCTCAAAGCCAGTGCCTATGTAACTTTGAAACTCCGCCAGCATTCCTGGCGCGAGCTGCGTGATCATCTGGCATCCATTCCCGAGGTGCATCATGTGGGTTTGGTCGGCGGCAATTTCGATGTGATCCTGCTGGTGCGCGCCAAAGACAATCTGGATCTGCGCCGCGTGGTCTTTGAGCAATTGCAGTCCTTGCCAACGGTCCTGGATACGCAGACCCTGCTGATCTTCGAAGACACCGATACCCGATAGCCAACAGTTCGCATAAGGCACGAGAAGTGCACCTGGATACCATTTCCAGGTGCACTTCTCGTATTTGCCGGGAAGCTACTTCTGGCCGGTGAACACCGGCTTGCGCTTCTCCTGGAAGGACTTGAATCCTTCGGCGTAATCAGCAGTGTCGCACAAGGCTGCCTGCGCCCGGTTTTCGGTGCGCATCGATTCCCACAGGCCCGCACGCTGGTCACGGATTTCCTTGACCAGCTGCTTGGAGGCGACGAATGCCTGTGTTGCACCCTGGGCCACCTTGGCAATGATTTCTTCGCTGCGCTCCACCAGTTCCCCGGGCTCGAAAGCACGCGAGAACAATCCCGAACGCACCGCTTCAGCACCGGAGATCAGTTCCGCGGTGTAGATCAGATCCAGGGTGCGATGCGCGCCAAGTCTTTCGGTGAACAGCCAGTGCCCGCCCGAGTCCAGGGTGGCACCGAGGTTCGCGAATGGCGAGCCGATCTTGGCGTTCTCTGCGACGTAGACTACGTCGGTAGCGATCGCCAGGCCCAATCCCACGCCCAGGCAGGCACCCTGCACCAGCGCGAAGGTTGGTGCCGGGAAGTTGGACATCTTCTCCAGCAGCGGCTGGACCTTGCCGTCAAGATAGCCGATCACGTCATCATCCGCCGGATCCACCCCGGAGATGTCGCGGCCTGCGCAGAAACCGCGCCCCTCCCCGGTCAGCACCAGCGCGCGCACGGTTCCTGCGGCCACTGCGGCGGCTGCCTTGTCATAGGCTTCCGAGAGCTGCGCCAAGGCAGTTTCATCCAGCGAGTTCATCTTCTGCGGAGCGTTGAGCACCACACGCGCGATGGAATCGGCAATCGTCAGTTCGATCATGGATTCTTCCTGGCCTTTCTAGGCGTCGAAGTCGACGCTCAGCTTTTCGCTGGTCGGGTGCGACTGGCAGGTCAGCACGTAGCCGGCTTCGACTTCGTCGGGTTCCAGCGCGTAGTTCTCGGCCATGGTGACCGTACCGCAGGTGACCTTGGCACGGCAGGTACCGCAGACCCCGCCGGCACAGGCGAATGGCACATCCGCGCGTACGCGCAATGCAGCGTTCAGCACGGTTTCATTGGCGCGCACCGGCGACTTGACCTCGCCCTTCAAGCCATCGAGGTTGAAGCTGATCTCATAGCTTTCCTCGTTCTCGTCCACCTCAACCGGGCGGCCGATATGCCCTTGCGGCTTCGTTGGCTCACCGGTGGTGAATAGCTCGAAGCGGACCTTCTCGGCGGGAACTTCCAAGCTGGACAACTGGTCGCGGACCAGCTGGACGAGCTCGAATGGGCCGCAGAGGAACCACTCGTCCACATTTGGCGCCTGGACCACGCTGGTTAGCAGCGTGGTGAGCTTCTCGGCATCGATGCGGCCCGAGAGCAATGGCGAAATGCGCTGTTCACGGCTGAGCACGTGGTGCAGCGCCAGGCGCGATGGGTAGCGGTCCTTCAAGTCGGCGAGTTCCTCAAGGAACATGACGTCCATGGCGGCCTTGTTCGCGTAGATCAGGTCGAAGCGGGTGTGGTCATTGGCTTCAAGGATCGTGCGGGCAATGGCCAAGACCGGGGTGATGCCCGAGCCGGCGGCAACGGCCACGAAGCGGTCCTGCGCCTTGGTGTCGATGGTCGATGGGTCATTGATCTGGGTGAGCTTGTGCTTGGAGATGAAAGCGCCGGCAGGGCTCATCACATCGATCTGGTCCCCTGCAGCCAGGGATTCGTTGGCCCAGGTGGAGAATAGGCCACCAAGATCGCGCTTGATCGCTACCTTGATCTCATCCCCGGTCGGGGCGGCACAGATCGAGTAGGAACGGCGCAGCTCGACGAGCTCGCCTTCCGCGTTGGGAATTTCCTTGCGCAACGCCACATACTGGCCCGCAACGTAGTCGTATTCTGCGCTCAGCTCCCCGGGAATGGCGAAGCTGACTTCAATCGAGTCCTTGGTCAGCCGGCGCACGTTCGAGACGGTGAGCCGGTGGAAGGACGCCCGGCGTCGGGTGGGAGTGGTTTGTTCGGTCATGAGAGCACCTTGAAGTAGTCGAAGGGTTCCAAGCAGTCTTTGCAGGTGTAGAGCGCCTTGCAGGAAGTCGAGGCGAAGCGGGCCAGTTCGCGGGTGTTCAGCGAGTGGCACCGCGGGCATTTCACGCTCATGCCTAGGGTGACGCGGCCGGCATGGCCCTGTCCGGTGGGTGGGGCGATCCCGTACTCTTCGAGCTTGGACTTTCCTTCCTCGGTCATCCAGTCAGTTGACCATGCCGGGGTCAGCACCAGCTTGACGTCAACCTTTTCATATCCGGCGTCACTGAAAACGGCGTACAGGTCCTCATTGATGGCATCCATCGCCGGGCAACCTGAATAGGTCGGGGTGATGACTACCTGCACTGTTCCGTCCGCGGCCATGTTCACTTCACGCAGTATCCCCAGGTCTGCAATGGACAGCACCGGGATTTCTGGGTCGGTCACCTTGGAGGCGATAGCGAACAGGTCCTTGGCGTCAGCGATCGTTTTGCTCAAGACTGCTTCCCCCTTATTCGGGCAAAAGTTGCGTGGTTACCAGCTGGCACCGGGGTGTTTGCGGGCGAGAACTTGCATCTCTGCCAGCAGGTAGCCCAGGTGTTCGGAGTGCTCGCCGCGGCGGCCATAAGCCATGGCCTGTCCGGTGGACGGGATCTCCAGGCCCGCAGCGTCCAGAACCGCGGTGATTTCTTCTTCCCATGCGGCGCGCAGGGTGGAAGGCAGCACGGCGATGCCCTGAAGGTTCTGGTGGACGTCTTCATCGCGGAACATCTCATCGGCATACGGCCAGAGGATTTCCAAGGCGTGCCGCATCTTTTCCGCCGACTCTTCGGTCCCCTGGCCCAAGCGGATGGTCCACTGGATGGCGTGGTCGCGGTGGTAATCGACTTCCTTGACTGCCTTAGCCGAGATGGCGGCCAGGGTTTCATCCTTGGATTGCGTCAGCTGCTTGTACAGCAGATTCTGGAAGATCGAAACGATCAGCTGGCGGATGATGGTGACGCCGAAGTGGCCGTTAGGCTGCTCGACAATCCACAGCGAAGTGAATTCTTCTTCCTCGCGCCAGTAGGCCAAATCGTCTTCAGTCTTGTCCCATGCCAGCCCGGCGTAGGTCAGGAACGAGCGGGCATGGCCCAGGATATCCAGTGCGATATTGCCCAGGGCAACATCTTCTTCCAGTTCAGGAGCGCGGGAAATCCAGTGCGACATGCGCTGCGCCAGGATCAGGGCGTCATCGCCCAGGGTCAGTGCGTATTGCGCAACTTCTTCGCTTGGCTTGACGCCGTCCACAGCGATGTCTTCCGGGCGCAGGGCGTTGCCCGGCGTGACGCGGGTGGCCGAGGCCAGCGCATCTCCGAAGCTATCGAGGGCTTCGTCGAGTTCTTCGTGCTTCACAGGTGCTTCACTCCCTCGCTGGCCTTGTAATAGGTCGCGTGGCGGTAGTCCTTGCCCTGCGGGGATTCGAAGAAGGAATCCTTCTCATCAGGGTCGGAGCTGATGATGTCGGTGGACTGCACAACCCACAGCGACACGCCTTCGTTGCGACGGGTGTACAGATCGCGTGCGTTGCGCACGGCCATCTGGGCATCCGGTGCATGCAAGGAGCCGGCGTGGACGTGCGAGAGTCCACGGGCTGAACGGACAAATACTTCCCACAGGGGCCAATTGCTCTGTTGGCTCATGCTAGGCGACCTCACTCTGTGCTTGTTTTGCTGCGTATGCTGCGGCGGCTTCACGGACCCAGGCACCTTCGCGGTGCGCTTCTCGGCGGCGCTCCATGCGCTGCGAGTTCGCTGGGCCGTTGCCCTTGATAACTGCCATGAATTCGTCCCAGTTCAGATCCTTGTGGATCCACTGCTTCTTTTCTTCATCGAAGTGCAGCTGGGGGTCCGGCAGGGTCAGGCCAAGAACCTTGACCTGTTCGGCGATCATGCCAACGAAACGCTGGCGAAGTTCATCGTTGGAGAAACGCTTGATCTTCCACGCCATGGACTGCTGGGAGTTTGGCGACTGGTCATCCGGAGGGCCGAACATCATCAGCGACGGCTCGTAGAAGCGGTTGATGGCGTCCTGGGCCATCTTCTTCTGCGCGTCGGTGCCGCGCGAGAGCGAGAGCAGGATCTCGAAGCCCTGGCGCTGGTGGAAGGATTCTTCCTTGCACACGCGGACCATGGCACGGCCGTATGGGCCATAGGAGGCACGGCACAGCGGAACCTGGTTGGCGATTGCCGCCCCGTCGACCAGCCAGCCGATAGCTCCCATGTCCGCCCAAGTGCGTGCAGGGTAGTTGAAGATCGAGGAATATTTGGCCTTGCCGGAGAGCAACTGGTCGTTGTACTCGTCGCGGGTGGTGCCCAAGGTCTCGGCAGCCGAATAGAGGTAGAGGCCGTGACCGGCTTCATCCTGCACCTTGGCCATCAGGATCGACTTGCGCTTCAGCGATGGAGCGCGGGTGATCCAGTTGGCCTCAGGCTGCATGCCGATGATTTCGGAGTGCGCGTGCTGCGATATCTGGCGGCTGAGGGTCTTGCGGTACTTCTCAGGCATCCAGTCGCGTGGCTCGACGCGGGAGTCCTGATCGATCAAGGCGTCGAAACGCGCTTGGGACTGCTCTTCTTCGTAGCTCGGGACGGCACTCAGTCCCGGCTCCTGCGGTGTGGTCGGGGCCATGGGTTCACCTCATCGAAAACAAATTACATACTGACCGTTCGTTCAGTATGTCAGAGTGCGCTCGATCACGTCAACACGAACCCCTTCCAGGTGCAACAAAACCCCGGGAAAGAATTCCCGGGGTTTCGCTAAAGCTGGAGATTAGGCGTTGGCGAGCGTCTTTTCCGCTTTCTTGCCCTTGAATATCAGCGCATCAAGCGAGAGGCGGCCTGGACCTGACAGGAGCAGTGCCAGCGCGCCGGCAGCCAGCGCCAGAACAAGCTCGAAGCCGCCATTTTCCACGAACACGCCCGCTGAGGCATGAACCATGAACAGGGCAACAACCATCTGCAGGCCCAGCAGGCCGGCGAATACGCGGGTCAGCAGGCCAAGGATAATCGCGGCGCCGCCAGCGATCTCCAGGGTTGCGGCCACCGGGGCAATCAATCCGGCAGCGGGAACGCCCATCTGGCCAAAGGCAGCGGTGGTGCCCTCGATGGTGAACTGGAAGTACTTCTGCCAGCCGTGAGCCAGGAAGAGGAAGCCGAAGGCCACGCGAAGCAGGGTGCGTGCAGCGGTCTGCAGGCCCGGGTTGTTTTCCAGAGCGAACATAGTTGAACTCCTAAAGATTGAGGCACGGGGATAGTCCCGTTTGGTTACTGCTCCAACCCTATAAGGCGATAAGTTGAACCTTCAAGCATATGAAGGAATTTGTCGCGTAAGCTTCGTCACGAAAAAACCGTGCTGTCCGCAACCAGTTTCGCCGGGTCGTGGACAGCACGGTTTTCACCGGCTTGGCGGTACGGCTTAGAGGACCTTGGACAAGAAGTCCTGGGTACGCGCCTGCTGCGGGTTGCCGAACAGCTGTTCCGGCTCGCCCTGCTCGCAGACAACTCCATCAGCCATGAAGACCACGCGGTCAGCGACTTCGCGCGCAAAGCCCATCTCGTGGGTCACCAGGACCATGGTCATGCCGGTGTCGGCCAGCTCCTTGATAACCTGCAGCACTTCGCCGACCATCTCGGGGTCAAGAGCGCTGGTAGCCTCGTCGAAGAGCATGATGCCCGGGGCCATGGCAAGCGCGCGGGCGATTGCCACACGCTGCTTCTGGCCGCCGGAGAGCGAGGCCGGACGGGCGTTGGCCTTCTCGCGCAAGCCCACGCGTTCCAGAAGTTCCAGAGCACGCTCCCGGCCCTGTGCCTTGTTCATCTTCTTGAGCTCCACCGGCGCCAGCATGATGTTCTCTGCGACCGTCATATGTGGGAACAGGTTGAAGTGCTGGAACACCATGCCTACGTGGCGGCGCACCTCATTGATGTCCACCTTAGGATCGGTGACATCGAAGCCATCGACAACCACCTTGCCCGAGGTAATGTCCTCGAGCTTGTTCAGGCAACGCAGCAAGGTGGACTTGCCGGACCCCGAAGGGCCGATCACGCACACCACTTCGCCTTCGCGGACATCCATGTCGATGCCCTTGAGGACATTGTTGGAGCCAAAGGACTTGTGCAGGTCCTTGACCTGGATCTTCACGTTGGAGCTTTGCTCGGTTACGGTGCTCACTTGTTGAACCTCCGATCGGCATAATTTGCCAACTTGGTCAGCGCCATAATGGCAATGAAGTAGATAATGCCCACGATCACCAGCGTCTCGGTGACACGGAAGTTCGCCGCGTAGATCTGCTGGCCCTGGTAGAGAAGCTCGGTAAAGCCGATAGCCAGCAGCAACGAGGAGTCCTTCAGGCTGATGATCAACTGGTTGATCAGCGACGGGGTCATCATCTTGAATGCCTGCGGGATCACGACCTTCTGCATCGACTTTCCGTAGCCAAGGCCCAGCGAACGGGAAGCTTCAAGTTGCCCTGGATCCACCGACTGGATACCGCCGCGAACGATTTCGGCGACATAGGCACCGGCGTTCAGCGACAGTGTCAGCACACCTGCAGTCCAGACGCTGATCTCCCAGCCGGTCAGCTGCGGCAGGCCGAAGTAGAACATGAATGCCCAGAGCAGCAACGGGGTGCCGCGGAAGATGTTCACGAAGGTCGTGGCGATGCCGCGCAGCACGATGTTCCCGGAGATCTTCATGAAGCCGAAGACCAGGCCCAAGGCCATGGCGATAGCGAAGGAGATCGCGGTCACCAGCAGGGTGTGCCACAGACCGGTCATCAACGCGGGAATGGACTTGACCAGCAGATCAATGAAGTTGCTTGGCGCTGCAGCGGTCGGATCGGCAAGGTAGGAGTCCAGGATCTGCTGGTACTCGCCGTTGGCCTTCAGCTCAGCCAGGCCGTCGTTGAATGCTGCCAGCAGCGCGGTGTTCTCGCCCTTGTTCACGGCAAAGCCATAGGAACCGCCCGGAACCTTATCGGTGACGGTCTTCAGGCCATTGCCCTGGGCAATACCGTAGGCCAGCACCGGGTAGTCATCGAAGACGGCAACTGCAGAACCGGCCTTGACCGATTCGTACATGGTTGCGGACTGGTCCAAGGACTTGACCTGGAAGCCGTATTCCTTGGCGATGGACTTGGCGTAGCTCTCGCCTTCGGCGCCAGTCTTGGCGACAACGGTCTTGCCCTTCAAGTCCTCGTAGCTGGTGATCTCGTCATTGCCGGCAGCGACAGCCATCTGCACGCCGGATTCGAAGTAAGGCTCGGAGAAATCGTAGATCTCCTTGCGCTCATCGGTAATCGACATGCCGGCGATCACGCCGTCAACCTGGTTGGAAGACAGGGCCGCCAAGGCGGCGTTGAAGCCCAGGGACCTGATTTCGACTTCAAAACCCTGGTCTTCGGCAATAGCGCGCAAAAGATCCATGTCGATACCGGTCAGCTCGCCGTTCTGGCGGAACTCGAATGGCGCGAAAGTCGTATCCGTGCCAATGACGTAGGTTTGGCCCTCGACGCTTTCGCTGCCTTGGGCCATGGCCGACGGCGCCCCAACGACCAGGGCCATCAAACCGATGGCAGCCGCGGCTATCCATCTGGCCAGGCGCCCGGCGGGGGCAGCTGTTCTTTTCTTTTCCACTGATGTATCGCTTTCTCGTGCTGAAGGGCGAATGGCCCAAGGTGCAGATGATACGTTCTGCCTGCAAGCCTAGGACGAATAAAGCCTAGCCGGTACCCCACGACTCGCCTGTACTTGCATCGTTATCGGTTTGAAACCGCTGTTCTGTCCGCGCTGAGCATAGCTACCCCCGCAATGCCCGGCAGTGGGATTGAATAGGGGTATGACTCCTGAATCGTTGACCGCCAATGCTCCGCGTGCCGCGAAGTTGCCCACCACCCGCAGCTTCCACGGCGATGACTTCATCGACAACTACGAGTGGTTGCGGGAGAAAGCCAACCCGGATGTAATCGCGCATCTGACCGCAGAAAACGAGTACACCGACACCATTACCGATGGCCAGCAGCCGCTGCGCGATGCCTTGTTCAGCGAGATCAAGGGACGCACCGTTGAAACCGACCTGTCGGTGCCGGTGCGTCGCCGTGGCTGGTGGTACTTCACCCGTTCGGCCGAAGGCAAGCCCTACACCATCCAGTGCCGCGTCAAGGCATCGGGCACCGGGGACCTGATTGCCGACTGGACTCCCCCGGTAATCGACGCGGAAACTGCATTGCCTGCCGAAGAGGTGCTGCTTGACGGCAACGCATTAGCCGAAGGGCAGCCGTTCTTCTCGCTAGGCGGCATGGCGTTGAATGAAGCAGGCAACTTGCTCGCCTACTGTATCGACAATGCGGGCGATGAGCGATTCACGCTTTTCATCAAGGACCTGGAAACCGGCCTGTTGCTGAGCGACACCATTGAAGGGGTGTTCTATGGGCTGGCCTTCTCCCCTGATTCTTCAACTATCTTCTATACGGTGGTTGACGAGACCTGGCGGCCACACCAGATTCGCGCTCACCGGCTGGGCGCCCTCCCAGCGGAGGACAAGATCATTTTCGAGGAAAATGATCCTGGCATGTGGCTCGGCTTTGATCTGAGCCCGGACCGCAAGATCCTGATGATCTCCAGCGGCAACTCCGAATACGCCGAGACCAGCATGCTGGATCTGGCCGATCCTTCGGCCGCCGTGACCTTGCTGGTGCCGCGCAGCTTGCGCGTGCTGCACGGAATCGACTTGATGCCGGGCGCCGGCCAGGCATTGATCACCCACGATCACCAGGCACCGAACAATATGGTGTCGCTGGCATCCCTGGATCAGCTGGGGGAAAACACTGACCCGGCGCAATGGCGGACCGTGGTGGCCCATGAGGACACGGTCAAAATCGAGGGCACCGCGCTGACCGGTTCGCACGTGGTGCTCTCGGTACGCCGTGATACCTGCGAGCGCGTGCAGCTGCTAGCCTTGGACGGATTGGGCACCGAAACCCAGCAGCCAGCCATTGAACCGGATTTCGAGGATGAGCTGTTCACTGCCTCGGCGACCTTCGCCGAGCTGGATGCTCCTTTGATCCGCATCGGCTACACCGCAGACTTCACCCCGGCCCGCGTGTACGACCTGTGGATGGAGGACCAGTCATTGGTGCTGCGCAAGCAGACTCCGGTGAATAACTTCGATCCGGCCAAGTACCTGTCCACGCGCGAGTGGGCCACCGCGGCCGATGGCACCAGGATTCCGTTGACCATCATGCGCCGGGCCGACCTGGATATTTCTATTCCACAGCCGGTGCTGATCTATGGCTATGGTTCCTATGAGGCTTCCATGGACCCTGGTTTCGGCATTCCCCGCTTGAGCGTGCTGGATCGCGGCGTGGTCTTTGTCATCGCCCACGTGCGCGGCGGCGGGGAACTTGGCCGCAACTGGTACCTGCAGGGCAAGAAGTTGCACAAGAAGAACACCTTCACCGACTTCATTGATTCCACCCGGTATCTGATCGATTCCGGCTGGGCGGATCCTCAGCGCATCGCCGCGCTGGGCGGTTCGGCCGGTGGACTGCTGATGGGTGCCATCGCGAATATGGCCCCGCAGCTGTACACGGCGATCATCGCCCAGGTGCCTTTCGTCGATGCGTTGACCTCCATCCTTGATCCAGAGCTGCCGCTTTCGGCCTTGGAATGGGAAGAATGGGGCAACCCGATCGAGAGCAAGGAGGTCTACGAGTACATGAAGTCCTACAGCCCTTACGAAAATGTCACGGCACAGGACTACCCGAAGATCGCTGCGGTCACCTCGCTCAACGACACCCGTGTACTGTACGTAGAACCAGCCAAGTGGGTGGCCAAGCTGCGTGAAATCGGCACCGGGACGGAACCGATTGTGCTGAAGACCGAGATGGATGGCGGGCACGGCGGCGCGTCGGGGCGCTACGAGTCCTGGAAGTCCCGTGCGTGGGACTATTCCTTCGCCTTGGACGCACTGGGATGCACTGAAGAAATCTGACAACCGGAGGAACGGCGGCCATGCACCACATCAAGATCAGCGACTACCGCAACGACCCTGCGGTACGCCGCTTGCTGGTGCTGGCCGCCGAGCCTGCCAATGAGCAGGCGCTTGAAGCGCTGCTCGATGAATGCGAAGGACTTGAGGTCCTTGCCAGCACGACTGCCGTGGGCGATGTGGCCGCGCTGGCGGCCTACCGGCACAGCGATAAATACGCGATCTGCGTCGAATATCTTGCAGTTGATTCCACCCTGCAACGCCGGGGCCTGGGCTCCGCCTTGCTGGCTGAATTGCGCGACTCCCATCAGAAGAACGTCTGGGCCACCACCGATGATGATGCGGTTGGCTTCTATCGCGCGCTGGGCTGCCTCGTTTCGCAGTCAGCTGCCGACCCGCGCTGGCCGGATGCCCAGAGGTACCTGTGCACCTTGCCCTGCTACTCGCTCCTTACCAGCCAGCCAGAAGACGATCCGGAATACGAGGCTGTTGGCGGCGAACTGATGCGCGGCCTGATAGCGATTGCCGAACCGACCGAACAGTGGGCCGAGGATTTCCACCACCTGCGCCATCAGATCGCCGGTGCCCTGGGATCTGCAGCGCTGGCGATCGAGCACACCGGTTCCACGTCCGTTCCCGGCCTTCCCGCCAAGCCGATCATCGACATCATCCTGCTGGTTCCCGATGCGAACCAGGAAGCGTCCTACGTCCCCGCGCTGGATTCCACCGGCATCATTCTCTGGCACCGCGAACCTGGGTGGTACGGCCACCGCATGCTCAAGCCTGGTCCCGGCTCACGGCTTCCCGAAGCCAATATCCACGTCTTCAGCGCAGGAAGCCCCGAGTATCTGCGGCACCTGATTTTCCGCGAGCATCTGAAACACAATGACACTGACCGCCTGGCCTACGCCTCGGTCAAGCGGGAAGCCGCCCGCGCGCTGGCTGCGAGCGACGGCGAAAATGGACTGGTCATGGACTACAACAGGATCAAGGAGCCGTTCATCCTCGACGTGCACCGACGAATTTTCACGCGTTAGCTTTCCTGTTCATTCTCGCTGAAACAGTACCGCCAAAACGCTCGCCTAGCTTGACTTAGCTCACATAATGTTATTACCTAATGATCGTTCGGTAAATAATTCGGCGAAGGAAGATGATGAGCGAAACACAGGTAGAGAATTCGGTCCCGCACGCCATTCTTCACAATGACTACGCCACGCAGTGGATGGGAATCGAAGTTGTTGAGGTCTCCGACGGCCACGCTGTCATCACCATGACGCTCCGGCAGGAAATGCTCAACGGTTTCGGCATTGGCCACGGCGGGATGATCTTCGCTCTGGCCGACACTGCGTTCGCACTGAGCTGCAATCCGCAGGCAGGCTCGGATGAGACCATCACGGTCGCGTCCGGTGCCGACGTCAACTTCCTCAAGCCAGCCATTCCCGGACGAGTGCTGACTGCCACCGGCAACCGTGTCTCGCAGCAAGGCCGCAGCGGGATCTACGACATCAAGGTGACCCAGCCAGCGGCCGACGGCTCTATTGAAACCGTCGCAGAGTTCCGCGGACGTTCGCGCACCGTCCCGAAGCCCAAGAACCGCTAAGCACCCAGCCCACCCGACACGAAAGTTTCAGCATGTCCCAGAACACCGACCGCGACAGCCTTCCGAATCCGCTTGATCCAGAAGAAACCATGAGCCGTGAGCAGATCGAAGCGATCCAGCTGACCCGCTTGAAGGAAACTCTGCACCATGCCTACAATAACGTGCCGTACTACAAGGCAAAGTACGATGCCGCTGGCGTGCACCCTGATGATCTGAAGGAACTGAGCGACCTCGCCAAGTTCCCCTTCACCGACAAGGAAGATCTGCGCAAGAACTATCCATTCGGCATGTTTGCCGTTCCGCAGCATGAGGTCGCCCGCATCCATGCTTCCTCGGGCACCACTGGACAGCCCACCGTGGTTGGCTACACCATGAAGGACCTGGAAGACTGGGCCAAGCTCGGCGCCCGTTGCCTGCGCATGGCAGGGGTCAAGCCAGGCTGGAAGGTCCACAACGCCTACGGTTACGGGCTGTTCACCGGAGGCCTGGGTGCGCATGCCGCAGCAGAGTACCTCGGCGCCACGGTCATCCCCATGTCCGGAGGCCAGACCGACAAGCAGATCACGCTGATCCAGGACTTCGAGCCTGACGCGATCCTTTGCACCCCGACCTACCTGCTGACCATTGGCGATGCCATGCAGCGCAAGGGACTTGATCCGCGATCCACCTCGCTGAAGGTGGCCGTGCTCGGCGCCGAGCCGTGGACCGAAGAGATGCGCCATGAGCTGGAAGAGATGTTCAACATCACCGCCTGCGACATCTACGGACTCTCCGAGGTCATGGGCCCTGGCGTGGCTGGCGAATCCGGAGAACGCAAGGATGGCAGCCACATCTGGGAAGACCACTTCCGCCCGGAAATCATTGATGCTTTCGATGAGACCAAGGTGCTGCCCGATGGCGAGCACGGTGAATTGGTCTTCACCTCGCTGACCAAGCAGGCCCTGCCGATCATCCGCTACCGCACCCATGACCTGACCCGGTTGATGCCTGGCACCAGCCGCCCCGGCCACCGCCGCATGGGCCGCATCACCGGGCGCAGCGATGACATGATCATCCTGCGCGGCGTGAACTTGTTCCCAAGCCAGATCGAGGAACTGATCCTGAAGGTGCCGACCCTGTCACCGCACTTCCAGCTGATCCTGACCCGTCCGGATCGCATGGACCAGCTGGCAGTCAAGGTGGAGCGCCGCAGCGAGGCGACCATCGAAGATGCAACCAACGGAGCCAAGGAACTGGCCAAGCTCATCAAGATCCATGTCGGCTCGTCCTGCGCCATTGACGTTGTCGAGCCGGAATCGCTGGAACGCTCCATGGGCAAGCTCAAGCGCATCTACGACATGCGCTCCAACTAGTCCCGACCGGGACATGGGATAATAAAGTAATCATGGGACTTACCGATACTGCCAACCGTCCGGCCAAGCGTGGCCGCCCCGGTTACGATCAAGAAGCCGTTTTGCGCATTGCTGTCGAGGCATTCAACGAATACGGCTACGACGCGACCTCCATGGGCAAGCTTGCCGACCGCTTGGGGATCAGCAAGTCCGCGATCTACCATCACGTGCCTTCCAAGGAAGACCTGCTGCGCCTCGCCTTGGACGAAGCACTCTTCCCCTTGGAAGCGGTCATCACCGAAGTGCGCACGCACGAGGGCAGTGCCGACGAGCGCTTGGAATTCTTCTTGCGCTCAACCATCCGCATCCTGATCGAGAAGCGCCCTTATGTGACCTTGCTGCTGCGCTTGCGTGGCAACACCGAGTTGGAGCGCCAAGCGCTGGAACGGCGCCGTGCCATGGACCGCCAGCTCGCTGAGTTGGTCACGGCCGCGCAAAGCGACGGGAAGCTTCGCGATGACCTGGAGCCCCGCGCCACGGCCCGACTTTTGTTCGGCATGATCAACTCGGTAGTGGATTGGTACCGGGTTGATGGCCCGCTGGAGGCTTCGGCGCTGGAAGAACAAGCGGTGTCACTGCTCTTCCACGGCCTGCACACCGTGGTGAAGTAGAGGCATTCAGTTGCCATCATTGAGGCTCCCTGCTTTTTGAGCAGGGAGCCTCAATGCGTTGATGCGGAATAAACGCTTGGTCGCTGTGGCGCATCCAACCTATGGGAATTTACGGACTCACAGGAATCACCGTTAGCATCTAAGGGGTGCCTCGTGCACCTGTCGTTGCCAATCGATCGAGTTAAGAGCACCGTGGATTCCTTCTTAGAAACCCTGTTCATGGCTACTGCAGACAGCGGTAGTTCCTATGTCCAGATCCTGCTGTCAGCCGCTAGCATGCTGCTAGTTTTCGTCTCCGCAATCCTTCTTGCGCACCGCAATGATTTGGGTTGGTGGACGCTGATCCTCTCGGTTTTCGTAGGACCCATGATCTCCGCATTGCAGTATGACCTGCTGGGCCTGATCTACGCGATCCCGTTGCTGCTCCTGCCGATTTTCGGCCTATGGCGTTTTTCGCAGTTCAAGCTCAACGGCAAGTTCACTCGCGAAGTGACCAAGACCCCGGTCACCCTCTGGTCTGCCGTGGGCATGGTTGTCGGCTTGATCCTGCTGGTGGCATTGCGCTTCGGCCCATTCCTCTTCAACTCCGGCTTCTTGACCGCCACCCCGGAAGTCTGGGTGATGTATTTCGCTGACGCCGCCATTTTCGCTTCCTTCGTCATGATTGCCCGCGGCGTTCGCGAAGGCTGGCTGCTGCTGGCTGTGGCAGCTATCGCGGACCTGGTGGTGTACTTCTTGATTTCGCCAATGCTGGGCATGCTTGGCCTCTACGTCTTCATCGCCCTGGCCGCCGCGTACGGCTACTTCCTGTGGCGCGGCCTTCCTGCCCAGGCTGCCGAGCCGGTGCAGGTCGAGCTGGACGAGGAAGAGCTGGCCTTGCAAAAAGCCAAGCAGGAAACCTTGGACAAGCTGAATGCCAAAACCGAAAAGTAGCTGAACCTAGAATGATCCCGCCCCAGTGTGAACTGGGGCGGGATCATTTTTTTGTGGCTAATTGCGCCAGCTGTCGTTCAGGTTCAGGGAACCGTCCGCATTCACGGTCGCGATGCGGTTGGCCCCTGATTCCCACGTGGCATTGCCGCTCTGGTCGTACTTGACGTACTTGTATTCGAACTGCGTTCCTGCCGGAAGGTCCACCGTTCCGCTCCAGCTCGGGTAGCTGGCAGCTGATAGCTGTGGCGCCTTGGCCGGATCCCAGCTGCCTAGTTCCGGCTGGTTGCCGACGATGCGGATGTTCTGCCCCATGACGGTTTGGGCGGTGACCGCGACGCTGACATCAGCGGTGTCCTCGACCGGATCCGGCGTTCCTGATCCGCCATCGGATACGGCACCGATGTGCAGGGCCATGGCACCGTAGGCAGGCAGTGTCGCGGTGAACTTGCCGTCGGCGCCCACAGTGATGGTCTTCGAGCAATCGCCTCCGGACACCACATCACAATAGGTGCCACCGGCCAGCGAGCTGGTGTATTCGCGGGTGGTTGCCGCCGAGGTGTTGTTGATGGCTACGAAGCCCTTATTGCCGCGGCCGTATGCGATCTGGTTGCCGCCATCGTCCCACCAATTGCTGACAGCCGCGTCGCCGACGGCGTTGTTGAAGCCCACCATTCCGGTGATTTCATCTTGCCGCTGTTCGCAGGTCCAGGCGGAGGAGTCGCAGCCGGCATTGGGTACCGATGCGTCACTGGCGCCCGGAGCGCCTGCTTCCTTGTCGGTGAACGCGAATCCGGAATACACGGTGGGTGACCCGTAGGGCCAGGACAGCATGAAAACATTGGCCAGCAGGTACTTGGCGCCCCACTTGTAGTTCATGGATTCGCCGTTGCGTTCGGTGTCGTGGTTGGTGACAAAAACCCCGGCCCGGTCACTGGTGAGCTTACCGTCGCCGATGAAGCGCAAGTTGGCGATTTGCGCGTCGAAATCATGCTTGAGCTGTCGCGAGTAGTCGAATTCGTGCGAGTCGCCGCTGCCGAGGTACTCGCTTTCCTGGATCGGTTCACCCGACGCCCCGATCACCTCGTGCACCCAGTACACGCCAGGGTTCTTCATCTTGGATTTGATGCCTTCGAGGTCCGTTGCCGGGATGTGCTTCGAGGCATCGATGCGGAATCCGGATACCCCAAGCGAGACGAGGTCATCGAGATAGTCGGCGATGTTTTGCTGGACGTAGCTGCTGGAGGTTTTCAGATCTTGCAAGCCCACGAGGCGGCAGTGCTGCACTTGCCAGCGGTCGGCATAGTTGGTGATGTTGGTGCGGCAATCGTTGAAGTCCTGGGCCGAATACTCTGGGAAGTTGTCATCGGAGAAAGCCGAGCCTGCGGTTCCAGTACCGGTCTGCCCGGCTCCGGTCATGTGATTGACCACGGCGTCTGCGATCACTTTCACGCCTGCGTCGTTGCAGCTTTTGACCATGGCGGAGAATTCCTCGCGGTTGCCCAGTTTCGAGTCCACCTTGTAGCTCACCGGCTGGTACGAGGTCCACCATGCAGTGCCGCGCAGGTGCTCAGCTGGAGGCGAGACCTGGACGTAGCCATATCCTGCTGGGGCGATGCTGGACTCGCATTCCTGGGCTACCGAATTCCAGTTCCATTGGAACAGGTTGAGGATGACATCCTTGCCGTCGTTGGATGGGGTGGCGGCTTGGGCGGGTGCTGCGAACAACGGTGCGGCGAGCAGGGCGAGCGAGGCGCCGAGTGCTGCCACCGGCTTCACCGTCCTGGCTCCGTGCCGGCGTTGTGTTGATTTGGCGCGTGATGGCAAAAGTCCCACAGAAAAACTCCTTTGTTGTGATGATCGGGCTGCGATAGCTCGACGCGACAGCGTCGGGATCGCTCAACCACACGTTCCCCATCAACGCGTGACCTGCGACACAACTGTAAGCGTTTTCTTAGCTCTCTCCAATAAGTAAATTTCTGTAAATACATTAAACCCGCGAAACTGTCCGCGTAAATTGCCCTAAAATTTTTTCACTTCGCGTCAAATCTTGCCAAAATTGGAAACGCTTTCATAGATATCCGGCAAAGCTGTCCTGGCTCCGAGCACGCAAAAGGGTGGATGCCGTGGTTGACGGCATCCACCCTTGCTGAAGTTGCGTTTTAGCCTTCGAAGTTGGCGTAGGTGAGGTTTTCTTTCTCCACCAAGGTCAAGACATCGTAGGTCGCGACAATCTCATCATTCTGGTTGTGCAAGATCGCATCCCATGCGACCTCGCCATATTCATCGGTGACTCGCGGCGTGATTTTCTTGGCCGTCAGGGTCACGCGGATTGAATCTCCGGCAGCCACCGGGGTGATGAAGCGCAGGGATTCCAATCCGTAGTTGGCTAACACTGGCCCCGGCGCTGGCTCTACGAAGAGGCCGGCAGCCCACGACACGAGCAGGTACCCGTGGGCGACGATTCCCGGGAAGAACGGGTTCGCTTCGGCTGCCTTTGCATCGGTGTGGGCGTAGAAGGTGTCGCCAGTTTTCTTGGCGAATTCGCTGATCTCTTCAAGGTTCACTACGCGCAGATCAGAGGCGAAGCCATCGCCTACTTGCAGCTCGGCCAGCGACTTGCGGAACGGGTGCGTGTATTGCTCCTGGCCGCCGAACTTTTCGCATCCGGCCAGGCGCTGTTCAGCACCGGCATGCCACACGCCGCTGAGCGCAGTGAGCATATTCGGCGAGCCCTGAACGGCAGTGCGCTGCATATGGTGCTTCACTGATCGGATTCCGCCCAGCTCCTCGCCGCCGCCGGCGCGCCCTGGGCCACCATGGACCAGGTGTGGCACTGGTGAACCGTGACCGGTCGTTGATCGCGCGGTTTCCCGGTTCAGGATGTGCACGCGGCCATGGTGGGCGGCGATTCCCAGGGCCAGTGAACGCACGGTGTCGGTGTCATTGCTGCACACGGTGGCTACCAGCGACCCTGCACCCATGGCGGCCAGCCGCACGGCTTCGTCAAGATTGTCGTAGCCGATGACGGAGCTGACCGGTCCGAACGCCTCGCGGGAGTGCACAAGCGGGTTGCGGGCATCGGCCCATCGCAGAACCACCGGAGACATGAAGGCACCGAATTCGGCCACGGCGTCGCGTTCTGGCGCCACGCGTACGGCTGGGGCATCCAGGCGGCCAAAGGCCAGCTCGCCACCAGCGTCAATCATGTCCTGCACTGCAGCACGCACATCAGCCAGCTGTTCCAGGGAAGCCAAGGCACCCATGGTCACGCCCTCGACGCGGGGGTCGCCAATGACAACCCGCTGCTCGATTCGCTGGCCGATGGCGGCAATGACCGGTTCTACCAGATGGGAAGGCACGATATTGCGGCGGATCGCGGTGCATTTCTGGCCGGCCTTGGAGGTCATCTCGGTGACGACGACCTTGACGAAGGCCTCGAATTCCGCTGTTCCCTCCTCTGCATCAGGGCCGAGGATGGCCGCGTTCAGGGAGTCGGTTTCTGCTGCGAAGCGCACTCCCCCGTCGATGACATTTGGATGGGACTTCAGCTTGCTGGCCGTGGCGGCCGAGCCGGTGAAGGCGAACATGTCACGGTAGTCGAGGTGGTCCATCAGGTCGCGAGCTGATCCCGAGAGAAGCTGCAGGGACCCTTCGGGAAGGATGCCTGATTCCAGCATCATCCTCACTGCTGCCTCGGTGAGGTACCCCGTTGGAGTCGCTGGCTTGACGATGGTGGGAACACCAGCGATAAACGCCGGGGCAAACTTTTCGAGCATGCCCCATACCGGGAAGTTGAACGCGTTGACCTGCACCACGACACCACTCATTGCGGTGTAGATATGCGTGCCGATAAAAGAGCCGTCCTTGCTCAGCGGTTCCGTTGACCCGTCCAGGATGACATTGCTATTGGGAAGTTCACGGCGGCCCTTGGATGAGAATGTGAACAGAACACCGATTCCGCCATCGATATCCACCATGGAATCGATTTTGGTGGCCCCGGTCTTGAAGGAAATCTCGTAAAGGTCTTTGCGTCGCTCGTTCAGATACAGCGCGAGTTCCTTGAGCTTGAGTGCGCGCTCATGCAAGGAGAGCTTGGCCAGCTCCTGATGCCCGGTGCCACGGCCATAGTCCACCGCCGCTGCAACATCCAGCTTGTCATTGGTGACAGTGGCTAGAAGTTCTCCGGTGTTGGCGTCGCGGACTTCTGTTCCACCCTCGGACTGCGGGGTCCGCCATTCTCCGGCGATAAAGCTGGGTACCACGCTGATCTGTTTTGTCGACATTGACATAATTCCTTCCTGAACGGTCGGTCAGTATTAACCTTAACCTTATCAGCAAGAGCGCGACCGGGAACACCTCAAATTGTTGTTCGCGAGAATTCTCCACCCCGCCCGCTACTCAGGAATTCCGTGCGAGATCACTCAGGTGATCGAGACCGTCCTCGCTCATGCCCTGGGACAGCAGATAGGAGCGGGCCGTACCAAGCCATGCACAGAATTCCGACAGGGCCGTGGCTCTTTCTTGAATGATTTCCCGCAGCTCTTCTTCACCCCGATAGCTCTCGTAGGGATGCTTTCGCGGCGAGACACGATGCCATTCATTGATACCCCGCACCGCCAGCTCATCATGGACGAGAATCTGATCCCGGGAACCTGCGAGATCCAGCAGCATGGTGGCAATCAAGCCGGAGCGGTCGCGGCCTGCCGAACAGTGGATC
The DNA here is from genome assembly GCF_050701915.1 of Glutamicibacter sp. NCBI lineage: Bacteria > Bacillati > Actinomycetota > Actinomycetes > Micrococcales > Micrococcaceae > Glutamicibacter > Glutamicibacter sp. The sequence goes on from NZ_JBOGEG010000037.1 coordinate 29,153, forward strand.
ACGGTTGACCCTTGGGAGTTCGCCAAATTCTCGAAGACTGCACGCAGTTGGTCGCCGAATTCTTCGCACACCAACCTGTACATGGCGGTGTGATTCATATATGGCACGGCAATCGATTCGAACCTCGGATTGCCGGGCGTCTCCAGCGGCAGGTTCACCAGTTCAATGCCGGAGAACGCTGCCTGGGGTACGGCGGGGTCATGCTCCCGCCGGCGGATCTCGTTGGGGTTGCGCAGGTCCACGACCTTGCTGACTCCGCCCTCGTGCATTTGCTGCCAGCCCCGGGCACTAAGCCACTCGTGGCGACCCATTCGATAAAAGGCTCCGCAAATATGCCGCGCATTCACGGATCCTTCCCATTCCAGATCTCCGCTTTGCTTTTGATAGTTCAGGCCCTGGCTCATTTACCCATTGCAACATATTGATTCTCTGTTGTAGAGTTCTACTCATTGGCAACTGCCAATCAGTCTATTGAAGGAGGGGTAACGATGATTGCTTACCGCCGTTCCCGGTCATTGATCTCTTTTTCTAAGGACTTATCCCCATGCATTTTCCTGTTGGAGAACCAACCACCAGCTCACAGGTAACCTCGTCCAACTTCGCTGACGCAGATACCAAACTCAAATTCCGCAGGCACAAGCCCGTATGGAACGAATCATCCTCGGATGAGCCACCGGCTGGCCAGCGCTACTCCACCTGGCCGTTTATCGAAAAGGGCATGCGCGGGCCGCAACCATACCCGCTATGGCTGATTGAGGACGCCGGTGCCGTAGACACCGAATTAGGCATCCTCAAAACCGGCAAAGAAGGCGACGTCTTCCTGTTGGAACGAGCAACACAGGAGCGCTCAAGCTTACTGGCCGCCAAACGCTATCGCTCCCGCGACCACCTGCAATTCAGCCGTTCGCAAGCTTATAGCGATGGCAGGTCTGCCCGGCGCTCGCGCGATAATCGAGCCATCAGCAACAATTCCGCCTACGGCCGGGACATCGCCGCTTTGCAGTGGGCCAACGCGGAATGGACCTACCTCTTGCGCTGTTACGAAGCCGGCATTCCGGTGCCGTATCCGGTACAGATTGACGGCACCGAAATCCTCATGGAATTCATTGCCGACCCGGACAATTCGCTGGCGGCAGCACCCCGCCTGCAACAGCTTGCGCGCTTTGATCCACGGCTTCCCGCACTATGGGATCAACTCACTGACGCCCTTGAGAAGTTCGCTGGATTGGGCATTGCCCATGGCGACCTGTCCGCCTACAACCTCCTGGTTTCCGGCGAGCGCCTAGTGGTCATCGATGTTCCGCAGTGCGTGGATCTGGCGGGCAATCCGCAAGGCATGGACTTCTTGCACCGCGACTGCGTCAATTTGTGCGAGTGGTTTGATTCCAAGGGACTGTCACATGATCCAGATGAGCTCTTTGCTTCACTGCTAGGACATCTCTTCTAGGATCCAGAGGGACAATGGCCTCCGCCAGTCATTCCTGACCGGCGGAGGCCATTGTCGCTGAAGGTTATATGGCGGGTTTCCTACCAGCTGTAGAAGCCTTGGCCGCTCTTGCGCCCCAGCTTGCCCTCGGCCACCATATCCCTGAGGATCTGCGGTGGAGCAAACCGGTCACCCAAGGTCTCATGCAGGTACTGGGCAATGCCCAGGCGTACATCCAAACCGACAATGTCGGTGGTCTTCAGCGGGCCGGTAGGGTGCTTGTATCCCAAGACCATCGCGTTATCGATGTCTTCGGCACTGGCTACGCCGTCCTCGACCATGCGCATGGCTTCCAAGGCAATAGCCACGCCTAAGCGGGAAGAAGCGAACCCGGGAGCGTCATTGACCACTACTGCGGTCTTGCCCAGTGCCTGAACCCAACCGCGCGAAGCGTCCACCAAGGCCTTATCGGTCTGCTTGCCGATCACTACCTCGATCAGGGTGGAGGCGGGAACCGGGTTGAAGAAGTGCAGGCCCAAGAAGTTCTCGGGACGCTGCAATTCCTTGGCCAAACCGCTGACCGACAGCGACGAGGTGTTCGATGCGAGTACCGCCTCGGCGTTCAGCGCCTGCTCCACGGCCTGCAGGGAAGAAACCTTCAGATCCCAGATTTCCGGGACGGCTTCAACCACCAGCTGCGCGCTGGCGAACTGCTCGTAGTCGGTGCTGGTAGAGAAACGAGCCAAAAGTTCTTCGCGGCTTTCGCTGATCCCGCCGCGGGCAATGGACTTGTCCACGGATCCGGCCACGCGCTCATAGGCGGCCTGCGCCGACTCGCTATCGCGTTCAACGACGAGAACTGCGCTGCCGCTGATCAAGAACGCGTGGGCTATGCCGGCACCCATGCGTCCGCCGCCGAGCACGCCCATCTGCTGCGGCAACGAGCCGGAGGTGAAGCTGGTCTGTGCACTCATGATTACTTCTTCTTTCGATCTAGGAATGCTTGCATGCGGTCGAATTTGGCTTGGGATTCGAAAAGCATGCCCTGGGCCAAGGTATCGATCACTGGATGAACTTCGCGCGGAGCATGGAAGACGGACTTGGTGATGCGCACCGCCAGTGGATCCTGGCCTGCTATGCGATCGGCCAAGGCATCGGCAGCCGCATCCAGCTCGGCAGCCGGATGCAATTCGGTAACCAAGTTGGCAGCCAGGCATTGCTCGCCGGTGAGCACCTTGCCGGCCAGCAGGATTTCCTTGGCCAACGGCTCGCCGACCAGTTCCTTCAGCCGCCAGGTGGCGCCTGCGGCGGCCATGATGCCCAGATTCGTTTCCGGGTTGCCCATGCGCAGCTCGGGGGTGCCGATGCGGAAGTCCGCGGCGTAGGCCAGCTCGGCGCCGCCGCCCAACGCGAAGCCGTCAAGGGCTGCAACCACCGGCATTGGCAACTTGGCGATCCGGTCGAAGATCCCCGAGTTGATCCCGGCGAGCGCGTCATCGCGACGGCGTTCGCGCAACTGGGCAATATCTGCTCCGGAAGCGAAGATGCCCTTGCGCCCCTTGGGATTCGCTTCGCTCGCCGCTTCTGCGGGGGTGCCAGCCAGAATCAGGATCTTGGGATTCTTCTCCAGATAAGCGCAGACGGTGTGCAGCTCGTCGACCATGGCCTGGTCAATGGCGTTGCGTACCTCTGGTCGGTGCAGGCGCACCCAGAGGCGGTCATCGGTTTCCGACAGCTTGAGGGTGGTGAATTCGCTGTTCAAATCGCCCACTTCTAGATGCCTTCCAGCAAGATGGCGGTGCCTTGGCCAACGCCCACGCACATGGTGGCAATGCCCAGCTTGCGCTGCTCGGAAGCGAGCTCTCGTTCCATGCGGCCCAGCAGGGTGATGACAATTCGGGAACCGCTGGAACCCAGCGGATGGCCCAGGGAGATGGCGCCGCCGTCGCGGTTGACGATTCCTGCATCGACCCCCAGCTCGCGCATGCTGGCCAGGGACTGGCTGGCGAAGGCTTCATTGATTTCCATGGCACCGATCTGGTCAATGCCCAGGCCGGCGCGTTCAAGTACCTTGCGGGTAGCCGGGACCGGTCCCATGCCCATGATTTCCGGTTCCAGGCCCGCGGCCTGCCCGTCAACGATTCGGGCGCGCGGAGTCAGTCCGAACTTCTTGATGGCCCGTTCGGAGACCACGAGGATTGCCGAGGCGCCGTCGTTCAGCGTCGACGCGTTGCCGGCGGTGACCACGCTGCCGCCCTTGACTACTGGGCGCAGGGCGGAGAGCACGTCCATGGTGGTGCCTGGCCGTGGACCCTCGTCGGTGTCCACGATGGTCTCTGCCTTGCGTCCCTTGACGGTGACCGGAACGATTTCATCGCGGAAGCGTCCAGCCTCAATGGCGGCAATGGCCTTGGCGTGGGATTCAACGGCGAACTGGTCGCAGTCCTCACGCGAGATGCCGTAGACGCGGGCGACTTCCTCGGCGGTTTCCGGCATCGAGAAGGTGGCCTTGCCATCGCGCGAGTATTGACCGGAGAGGAACTGCGGGTTGGTGAAGCGCCAGCCGATGGAGGTGTCGAAGGTTGCTCCCGGCTTGGCGAAGGCCTTTGACGGCTTTTCCATGACCCAGGGAGCCCGCGACATGGATTCGGTGCCGCCGGCGATAACGATGTCTGCGGCGCCGGCCTTGATCATGTGGCTGGCCATCGTAATGGCGCTCATGCCCGAGGCGCAGAGGCGGTTGACGGTGATGCCCGGGACGGTAACGGGCAGGCCTGCCAGCAGCGCAGCCATGCGGGCAACGTTGCGGTTCTCTTCGCCCGCGCCGTTGGCGTTTCCGTAGATGACTTCATCAACGTCAGCCGGGTCGATGCCTGCGTCTTCAATGACGCGGCGGATCGTCAACGCTGCCAGGTCGTCGGGGCGCACAGCACTGAGCGCTCCTCCATAACGGCCTACCGGCGTGCGTGCTCCACCTACGAGAAATGCCTCGGTCATCTGTGCTCCTTATGCCAAAATGGTTAGTGACCCTCAACACCTAAACTTACCGACCATTCGTTCAATAATAAAGTCGCGGGTCGCCGAATTTCACAATTGGGTATTTCCAGGCCACCTGCACCCTGCGCCCGGGCCATCGCCCAACCACCGTTTTATCCGCAAATCCTTGCAACCAAATCCATGTCAGTGGTTGATTTTAGAAATTGATTCGAATAGCCTCTGGTATTTAACCGACTCCGGGAAATTCCCGGATCGTGGACCGCGGCCAAGGCGATGAACTTCTATCTGGCCTTAGGGCGATCGGTCGACGGAAAGCTGAAAACAACGGAGCAGCAATGCAACCGGAACATAACCAGCCACACGACAACTCGAATCCGCATAATTTCACTCCCGACCTGGGCCATGACATCGGCCCGGACATGAGCACGCAAGAAGGCCGGCAAGAAGTTCGCAAGGCCACTGCGGCATCGGCGATGGGCAACATGACCGAATGGTTCGACTACGGCGTCTACGCCGTGGCCGTCACCTACATCACTGCCCACTTCTTCCCCACCGAGGGCGGCACCTTCATGGCCCTGGCCACCTTCGCTCTCTCCTTCCTGGTCCGCCCGATTGGCGGCCTGGTCTGGGGCCCGCTGGGTGACAAGCTGGGGCGCAAGAAGATCCTGGCTTTGACCATCATCATGATGTCGCTGGCCACCTTCCTCATCGGCGTCCTGCCAACCTATGAAGTCATTGGCGTCGCCGCGCCAATCCTGCTGGTGCTGCTGCGCATGGTCCAGGGCTTCTCTACCGGTGGCGAGTACGGCGGCGCGGCAACCTTCATGGCCGAATACGCACCGGACCGCAAGCGCGGCTTCTTCGGTTCCTTCTTGGAATTCGGCACCTTGGGCGGCTTCGCCCTCGGCACGGCCGTGATGCTGGGCCTGCAGGTGGTACTCAGCGAAGAAGCCATGATGGCTTATGGCTGGCGTATCCCGTTCTTCCTCGCTTTGCCCATGGGCCTCATTGGCCTGTACCTGCGTAGCAAATTGGAAGACACTCCGGTCTTCCAGGAGATGGAGGAAGCCGGCGAAGCCCAACAGGGCGGTTCGCTCAAGGAACTGGTGTTCGCCTACTGGCGGCCCATGCTGACCATGACCGGCCTGGTCATCGCGCTGAACGTCGTGAACTACACGTTGCTCAGCTATATGCCGACCTACCTTGAAACCCAGCTGGGGCTGGACCCCAACGCTTCGCTGGCCACCATCCTGATTGGCGAGGTGGCCATGATGGCCGTCATTCCATTTGCCGGCTCGCTCTCGGACAAGGTCGGACGCAAACCAATGTGGTACGCCTCGGTCATTGGCCTGTTCGTGCTGGCTCTGCCAATGTTCTGGCTGATGGGCCAGTCCTTCGCCTGGGCCATTGTCGGCTTCGCCGTGCTGGGCCTGCTCTACATTCCGCAGCTGGCCACGATCACCGCGACCTTCCCTGCGATGTTCCCCTCCCAAGTGCGCTTCGCAGGCTTTGCGATTACCTACAACCTCGCTACGGCGGTCTTCGGCGGTACCGCCGCGATGGTCAACGAGGCGGCCATCAATTCCACCGGTTTCCTGCTCTTCCCGGCGATCTACATGATGGCAGCGTGCGTGATTGGTGCGATCGCCATCAAGTTCATGCCGGAAACCGCCGGCGCTTCGCTGCGCGGCACCGAGATTCCCGATGCCTTGGACACCGGCATCCTTGCTGCGGTGCAGCAGGACGAAACCCGAACGTCCTGAGCCACCAATAGCCAAGGGGCCGCATCTGCAGTGCAGATGCGGCC
>NZ_JBOGEG010000038.1:0-33420 GCF_050701915.1 Glutamicibacter sp.
GCCTCGATGTTGTCCATCTAGGCAGCGCACCACTTTGCTATTCGCCGCACCGGCTCAGCTCGGTGCCTTCGACTTCTACTCGTCTTCTTCCTCTGCTTCGTCCCACGCTTCATTGCGTGCCTGGACCTTCGCCATCGCCGCTTCGGCTTCCGCAACCGTGTCATATGGGCCAAGCAATTGCGACCAATCAGACTGCGGGCCCTTCTCCACGGTCTTGGTTGAGACGTTGTACCAGTACTGGCCTTCGCCCGGGGTGCCAACTGTGCTCATGGAAAACTCCTCTAATCTCGAATCATGCTATTGCCTCCACGGTATCCCAACCGGTGGAAAATAGGTGGAACACCACCTGTTCTATTGGCTATCTCCTAGCGAAGCGGCCGATACGTGAAGCTAGAATAAAACCATGGCTATTGCTTCAACTGCACCACTTGGAAATCTCACCCCCGGCACGGTATCCCCGGAACTTCCGGTACCGAAATACATTGAACGCCCCGAATACGTTGGCAAGAAGGAACCTGCCACCAACACGGCTTCGGAAATCAAGAGCCCGGAAGTCATCGAACGCATTCGCGTAGCTTCGAGAATTGCCGCACAGGCACTGCAGGAAGTTGGCAAGGCCTGCCAGCCAGGGGCCACCACCGACCAGCTCGATCGCCTAGGCCACGAATTCCTCATGGATCACAATGCCTACCCGTCAACCCTGGGCTACCGCGGCTTCCCCAAGTCGCTGTGCTCCTCGTTGAACGAGGTCATCTGCCATGGCATCCCGGACACTACGGTGTTGCAAGATGGCGACATCATCAATATCGATATCACCGCCTTCATCGGGGGCGTCCACGGAGACAACAACGCCACCTTCCTGGTCGGCGACGTGGATGAAGAATCGCGCTTGCTGGTTGAGCGCACCGAAAACTCGCTGAAGCGTGCCATCAAGGCCGTGATGCCAGGCCGTGAGATCAATGTGATTGGCCGAAGCATTGAAACCTACGCCAAGCGGTTCGGCTACGGTGTGGTCCGCGACTTCACCGGCCACGGAGTGGGCGAGGCCTTCCACTCCGGCTTGATCATTCCGCACTACGATGCGGCCCCCGCCTACAGCACCTTGATTGAGCCGGGCATGGTCTTCACCATCGAGCCGATGCTCACTTTGGGCACCGTCGAATGGGATATGTGGGAAGACGACTGGACCGTGACCACCAAGGACAAGAAGCGCACCGCGCAGTTCGAGCACACCTTGCTGGTCACCGACGATGGCGCCGAAATTCTCACCCTGCCATAGCCGCTGCGATACCTACGGCAAACGCCAGTGCCCGCTACCTCGAAAGGTTTTGTGCACTGGCGTTTGTTCTATGCGAAAACTGCTAGTCGGCCGAGAGCGGACGCTGAGTTCCCTGCGGAACCTTGCCCCGTCGATCGCGCAGCCGGGCAATTGAGGTTTCGAAATCAGTCAGTGACTGGAAGTTGTGATAGACACTGGCAAAGCGCAGGTAAGCGACTTCGTCGAGCCGCGACAATGGCTCCAAGATCGCCAGGCCCACCTGGTGTGCCGGGATTTCAGCGGCACCGGAGGTCCGGACCGCCTCTTCGACTTCCTGGGCCAAGATGGCAAGATCGTGATCGGTGACCGGGCGGCCCTGACAGGCCTTGCGGACACCGTTAATGACTTTGTTGCGCGAGAACGGTTCTACGGCTCCGGACTGCTTGAGCACGTTAAGGCTCGCAGTTTCGGTGGTGGTGAATCGGCGCGAGCAGGCAGTGCACTGGCGGCGGCGGCGGATCGAGACGCCGTCGTCGGCAACTCGGCTATCGACCACGCGGGAATCCGCATTGCGGCAATACGGGCAGTTCACGGCACCTCCATCTGTAGCCTAAGAAGCATTCTCGGTTCACCCACGGTGGCAAGAATCAACTCATGTCACCTAACAGTTTAGCGTCTATTGCGCGTTTCGCACCGCGACCGCGTCGCCGTGGGCTGGCAGGTCCTCAGCATTGGCAAGATTAATCACGTGAGCGGCCACTTCACCCAGGGCTGCCTTGTCGTAGTTGATCACCTGAATCGCCTTCAAGAAGGTATTCACGTTCAAGCCCGAGGCGTGCAGCGCAGTGCCACTGGTTGGCAGCACGTGGTTGGAGCCTGCGCAGTAGTCGCCCAGGGACACCGGAGCATATGCTCCGACAAACACGGCGCCAGCCGCGGTGATGCGGGCGGCGGTGGCTTCTGCCTCGGCCACCATGATTTCCAGGTGCTCGGCGGCGTAGGCGTTGCACACCTCGATGCCCTGTTCCAGGTCCTTGACCAAGATGACGGCAGACTGGGCGCCCGAGAGCGCGTCCGTCACGCGTTTGTTGTGCTTGGTGGCGGCAACCTGCACCATAAGTTCCTTGCGCACACCGGCAGCTAGTTCTGGCGAATCGGTAATCAGCACGGCTGCGGCGTTGGCGTCGTGTTCTGCCTGCGAGATCATATCGGCAGCGACGAAGCTCGGGTTAGCTCCCTTATCGGCGAGGATCGCAATTTCCGTTGGACCGGCTTCAGCGTCAATCCCTACCACGCCCTTTACCAAGCGCTTGGCGGTCGCCACGAACACGTTGCCTGGACCGGAGATCACGTCAACCGGCTCGATGCCGCCACGTTCATCATTCGGCATGTCCACCCCGTAGGCGAACGCTGCAACAGCCTGGGCACCGCCCATGGCGTGCACCTCATCGATGCCCAGCAGCTTGGCCGCAGCCAGGATGGTGGGGTGCGGCAGTCCGGCGAATTCCTTCTGCGGCGGGCTGGCCAGGGCCAGCGAGCTGACGCCGGCCGCCTGTGCAGGTACGGCGTTCATGATGACCGAGGAAGGGTAGACGGCCAGGCCACCTGGCACGTACAGTCCGACGCGGCGCACCGGAACCCAACGCTGGGTGACGGTTGCCCCGGTGGCGTAACGGACTTCGGCGTCTTCGGGGCGCTGGGCTTTGGCGAATACGCGGGCACGGTCAATTGATTCTTCCAGCGCCAGACGGACCTTCGGGTCCAATTCTTCCAGGGCACGGTCCAGCTCATGCTGCGGCACACGAGTATGTTCCAGCTCGACGTGGTCAAAGCGCTTGGCCAGGTCCTTGAGGGTTTCCATGCCATGGGCACGGACATCGTCGATGATCTGCTGCACGGTTTCGGCAGCGGTCTGGGAGTTCACCTCTGGGCGCGGCAGCTTGGCTTTCAGCTGTGCGTAGCTCAGGGATTCGTTGCGCCAATCAAGGGTGGCGAGTGCTGAGAATTCGGTTTCTGGAATAGTGCTCACCCACCTAGTTTAACGCCGATGACCGGGGAAGGTTTTATTAGTTACCTTCCCCGGTCATCCAAGCCGTCATTCGATTCCCTACACGTCCAGGCAGTGCGGGCCCAGCAGCACCTTCAAATCGCCGAATAGAGCAGGATTAGGGTTCACCCTGAAGTTCATGCCCAGGCGCAGCAGCGAGGTGCCGCGGCTGCCGGTGAGCTTTACCCGCACCTCGGTGTTGCCGCTGTGCGTGCGCAGCACATCGCCCAGCCTCTGCACCAAGGTTTCGGTGGCCTTGTGCGTCGGAATGCCGATGACTACCGGTCCCCCGTTGGCATCCTCGGAAATTTCCGGGATCATCATTTCCTGCGCGTTCAGGGTGATCGAGCCATCATCGCGACGCTGCACACGGCCCTTGATCACCACGATCAGGTCATCGGCCAGGATCTCGGCGATCGGCTGGTAGGCCTGGCCGAAGAACATGACCTCCATCGAACCGGAGAGGTCTTCGATCTCGCAGCGCGCATACGGGTTGCCGCTCTTCTTGGCGATGCGCCGTTGCAGACCGGAAATCATGCCGGCGATGGAAATGATGTGGCCGTCCTGCGGACCGTCATCCGAGAGCACGTGCGTGACCGGCATGTCAGCGTACTGGTCCAGGGCCGAGCCCAGGCCCTGCAGCGGGTGGTCGGAGACGTACAGGCCGAGCATGTCTCGCTCGTAGGCCAGCTTCTCCTTCTTGTCCCAATCGGGAATGTCGGGGATCGCCACATGCATAGACTCCGAGGATTCGTCCGAGCCCAGGGCGCTGAACAGGTCGAACTGGTTTGCCGCCTCGTTGCGCTTGACCTGAATCACCGAATCCACGGCTTCTTCGTGGATGGCCACCAGCGCCCGGCGCGGGTGCTTCATGGAGTCGAAGGCCCCGGCCTTGATCAGCGATTCAATGGTTCGCTTGTTGCAGACCACGGCCGGGACCTTGCCCAGGAAATCGTTGAAGTCGTTGTAGTTGCCCTTCTCGGTGCGGGCCTCGACCATGCCGGCCACCGCATTGGTGCCGACGTTGCGGATGGCGCCCATGCCGAAGCGGATGTCCTTGCCCACTGGGGTGAAGTTCAACGCCGATTCGTTGACATCCGGCGGCAGCACGGTGATGCCGATGTGGCGGCATTCGTTCAGGTACAGCGCCAGCTTGTCCTTGTCATCGCCCACCGAGGTCAGCAGCGCGGCCATGTATTCGGCCGGGTAGTGCGCCTTGAGGTAGGCGGTCCAATACGAGACCACACCGTATGCCGCTGAGTGGGCTTTATTGAATGCGTAGTCGGAGAAGGGAAGCAGGATGTCCCACAGGGTCTGCACGGCGGCGTCGGAGTATCCGTTGTCGTTCATGCCCTGCTTGAAGCCGGCGAACTGCTTATCCAGTTCCGACTTCTTCTTCTTGCCCATGGCACGGCGCAAGATATCTGCCTGGCCCAGCGAGTAGCCGGCCAGCTTCTGCGCAATAGCCATAACCTGCTCCTGATACACGATCAGGCCGTAGGTGCCGCCGAGGATCTCTGCCAGCGGCTCGGCGAGCTCCGGGTGGATTGGGGTGACATCCTGCAACCCGGTCTTGCGCAGGGCGTAGTTGGTGTGGGAGTTGGCACCCATCGGGCCCGGGCGGTACAGCGCGATCACTGCGGAGATGTCTTCGAAGTTATCGGGGCGCATCATCTTCAGCAGCGAGCGCATGGGACCGCCATCGAGCTGGAACACGCCCAGGGTGTCGCCGCGGGCCAGCAGGTTGTAGGCCTCGGGGTCCTCGATGGTCAGGGTTTCGAGGTCGATTTTCGTGCCGGTGTTGTACTCGATGTTCTCCAGGGCATCGGAAATGATGGTGAGGTTGCGCAACCCCAAGAAGTCCATCTTGATCAGCCCCAGGCCTTCGCAGGTCGGGTAGTCGAACTGGGTGATGACCTGGCCATCCTGGATACGGCGCATGATCGGCACGACGTCGATGATCGGGTCCGAACTCATGATCACGCCGGCGGCGTGCACGCCCCACTGGCGCTTCAGGCCTTCCAGGCCCTTGGCCGTTTCGAAGACACGGGCCGCTTCCGGGTCATTGGCCACCAGGTTGCGGAAGTCCCCTGCTTCGGAGTAGCGCTTGGATTGCGGGTTGTCGATGTCGTTGAGCGGGATGTCCTTGGCCATCACTGCCGGCGGCAGCGCCTTGGTCAGGGATTCGCCCATGCTGAACGGGTAGCCCAGCACGCGCGAGGAGTCCTTCAGCGCCTGCTTGGTCTTGATCGAACCGTAGGTCACGATCATCGATACGCGTTCATCGCCGTACTTCTCGGTCACGTACTTGATGACCTCAGAACGGCGGCGATCATCGAAGTCGACGTCGAAGTCGGGCATGGAAACGCGTTCCGGATTCAGGAAACGCTCGAAGATCAGGCCGTGCACCAGCGGGTCCAGGTCGGTGATGCGCATGGCGTAGGCGACCATGGAACCGGCACCGGAACCACGACCAGGGCCAACACGGATGCCGTGGTCCTTGGACCAGTTGATGAAGTCGGCCACCACCAGGAAGTAGCCCGGGAAGCCCATCTTGATGATGACGTCCAGCTCGTAGTCCGCCTGCTTGCGCGAAGCTTCGGGGATGCCATTCGGGTAGCGGTAGTGCAGCCCCTTGTCGACTTCCTTGATCAGCCAGCTGGTCTCGTCCTCCCCCGGCGGGCAAGGGAATTTAGGCATGTAGTTGGCGTTCGTGTCGAATGAGACCTCGACGCGATCGGCGATCGCCAGCGTGTTATCGCAGGCTTCGGGGAATTCCTTGAACAGTTCGCGCATTTCGCGCGCAGACTTCAGGTAGTAGCCGGTGCCGGAGAAAGCGAAGCGGCTGCCGCCCTGGTCATAGGTGGGCTCGTCAAGCGTGGAGCCGGAGTTGATGGCCAGCAGCGCTTCATGGGCCTTGGCATCCGACTCGTGGGTGTAGTGCAGGTCGTTGGTGGCCACCAGCGGAATGCTCAGTTCCTTGGCCAGGCGCAGCAGGTCCTTGGTGATGCGGCGTTCGATCTCCAGACCGTGGTCCATGATCTCGCAGAAATAGTTTTCCTTGCCGAACAAATCCTGCAGTTCAGCCGCGGCCGCCTTCGCCGCATCATACTGGCCCAGGCGAAGCTTGGTCTGGACTTCACCCGACGGGCAGCCGGTGGTGGCGATGATGCCTTCGTGGTGCTCGTTGAGCAGCTCGCGGTCCCAGCGCGGGTATTTGCCGAACACGGAGTCCAGCGAGGCGCGGGAGGAACCCTTGAAAAGGTTGTCCATGCCCTTGTTGTTGTACGAGAGCAGGGTCATGTGGTTGTAGAGGCCGCCACCGGAAACGTCATCGCCCTTTTGCGATTCGTCGGTACGCCATTTCACGCGGGTCTTGTCATCGCGCGCGGTGCCCGGGGTGACATAGGCTTCTACGCCGATGATCGGCTTAACGCCGGCTCCGGTGGCTTGGCGCCAGAAATCGAAGGCACCGAACAGATAGCCATGGTCGGTAATCGCCATGGCTTCCATGCCCTGCCGGTTGGCTTCAGCGAAGAGTTCGCCGAGGCGCGCCGCACCGTCCAGCATGGAATATTCGGTGTGGGTATGAAGATGGACAAATCCGTCACGTGTAGCACTCACCCAACCAGTCTAGCGATCAAACCCGGACTTGGGCTCACCCCGGCGCGGTGCTGTGGCTAGCACGACACAAGGTGCTGCCAGCCAGTGGCCAACAGCACCTTGGAGCTTAGTATCCGCCTTCGCGCAGCAGCTCGACGGCCCCCTCCAGATCCGCAGGATATTCACTTTCGTATTCCATCCACTGGCCGGAGACCGGATGGGAGAATCCAAGACGCTTTGCATGCAGCCACTGGCGGGTCAGGCCCAGAGCGGCACCCAGCTTAGGATCTGCCCCGTAGGTCTGGTCCCCGGCGCAGGGGTGGCCGAAGGCTGAGAAGTGGACTCGGATCTGGTGGGTGCGCCCGGTTTCCAGATGCACCTCGACCAGCGAGGCACGTCCGAAGGCCTCGATCACCTTGTAGTGGGTGACCGAGTCTCGCCCGCCATCCAGGACAGCGAACTTCCAGTCATGGCCCGGGTGGCGGCCGATCGGCGCATCGATGGTGCCCTCCAGCGGGTCTGGCAAGCCCTGCACCACCGCGTGGTAGATCTTCTTGGGGGTGCGTTCCTTGAAGGCGCGCTTCAGCTCGGTGTAGGCGCGTTCGGTTTTCGCTACGACCATCAGGCCGCTGGTGCCAACGTCCAGGCGGTGCACGATGCCTTGGCGTTCGGCAGCACCGGAAGTGGTGATGTTGTAGCCCTCGGCCATGAGTGCCCCGACAACTGTCGGGCCAACCCAGCCTGGGGATGGATGGGCTGCGACGCCCACGGGCTTATCGATGACCACATAGTCATCGTCGTCCGCGATAATCTTCAGCTCTTCCACTTTCTCAACCTTAATTTCTAATGGGTCTGCCTGCGGTGGGATGGTGACTACCAGCTGGTCCCCCGCCTTGATTTTCAAGGATTTGGCAATGGTTCGCCCGTTGACCTGGATCTGCGAATCCTTGCACAGGCTCGAGGCCAAGGTGCGCGGGATTTGCAGGGACCGGGAGATATAGGCGTCGAGGCGCGCGCCGGCATCGGCTGGGTCAACCAGCAGTTCGTGAATCGTAGTTTCGTTCGAGATCATTCGTTTGGTTCTGCTTCGCCCTTGTTGGACTGGTCTTTCTTTGGAGGATCGCCAATGCTGCCATCCAGGTTGCGCCCGCGGATAAGCATGTACGCCACGGCGATCATGGAGCAGACGATGAAGGAGTCGGCGACGTTGAAGATGGCGAAGTGGGTGACGGACAGCATGTCCACCACATGGCCGAATCCGAAGCCCGGTTCACGGAACAGCCGGTCCACGACATTGCCCAGGACACCTCCGAGCAGGCAGCCCAAGGCAATGGCCCAGCTTCTGGCCAGTACCTTGCGGAATAGCAGGTAGATGACGTAGATCGCCACGGCGGATTGCAGGATCGCGAAGACTATGGTGAAGTCTTCGCCGATGGAGAAGGCAGCACCGGGGTTCAGGATGTAGTGGATGTTGAAGAATCCCGGAATCACTTCAATTGATTGGCCAAGCCGCATGTTCTGTTCAACGACAATTTTGACGGTTTGGTCCAGTACCAGCGCGATCAGAGCGATCACGAGGCCAAGGCCAACGTATTTCTTCGCCTTCGCGCCCGCGTTCCCGGATTGAACTGCATCCACAGTGGTACCCATTATTTCCTCTTAAACGTCAACGGTGGTGATCGGAATGTATCCGTTCACCACCGTTGATCTTACTTGATAGCTAGATCAAGTTATGAACTGTCAGCGACTAGTTAGTCTTGCCTGCTGCACCAGCATCGATCGACCCCTGGGACTCAAGGTCACGCAGCTGTCCTTCGATGTAGGTCTTCAGGCGAGCACGGTAATCGCGTTCGAAGCCACGCAGCTGCTCGAGCTTGCGCTCCAGAACCGACTTCTGCTGTTCCAGGGCCGACAAGGTCTTGCGGCTCTTCTCTTCAGCGGTGGTGACCAAGGTGTTAGCTTCGGTCTTCGCTTCGGAGATGATCTTGTCACGCTGCTCGACACCGGCAGCGACGTATTCGTCGTGCAAACGCTGAGCCATGGACAGCACGTTGGCTGCCGACTCTGCGGATTCGGAGCGAGGAGCTGCAGCTGGTGCTGCTGCTGCGGCCGGAGCTGCAGGTGCCTTCTCTGCGGCGGCTGGCTTAGCTTCCGCCTTCTTTTCCTCAGCTGGCTTAGCAGCTGGGGTTTCTGCCTTTGCTGGCTCTGCAGGCTTAGCTTCTGCCTTCTTCTCTTCAGCTGGCTTGGCAGCTGGAGCAGCAGGAGTAGCGGGAGCGGCCGATACAGGTGCAGGAACAGCCTGCTCCTTCGATACCGAACCTGCATCTTCGCCAAGTTCGGCAAGGCGGCTGCGCAGAGCCTCGTTCTCACCGGTTAGGCGACGCAGTTCCACAACGATTTCGTCGAGGAAGTCATCTACCTCGTCTTGGTCGTAGCCTTCACGGAACTTGGTCGGCTGAAACCGCTTATTGACTACGTCTTCTGGCGTCAGAGCCATTGGGTCACCTCAATACTGGGATCATTTCCGCACGACCATTGTCTTGCCTTGCGAAACACTTACCGTTTTTGTCAGTGTCGCGACCGGTGAAGTCGGAGCACCATTTCCTAAAGGATATAACGATTTGGACAATTATTACGAAATCGAGCTTACGCGCGAGTCTCTTATTCTTTGAATCTACAGCTTTTGACTGCTCAGGACAATCCCCATGAAGCACGGAAATGCCCTAATCAGATCCCTGTCCTGAGCCCTAGGTTGGCTACCACCGCTTTGAGAATGATTACGACGATAAACAACACAAGAAACGACAGGTCAAGGCGGATTCCGCCGAGATCCAGGGGTTTGATCTTCCGGCGCAACCAACGCAGCGGAGGATCGGTAATCGACACGATTGCACTTGCGACAATCAATGCGATGCCTTTGGGTCGCCAGTGGCGAGCAAAGCTTTCCGTTACATCCAACACAATTCTCATCAAGAGCAGAATCTGAAGGATGGCTAACGCGAGATAGATGATCCCGAACACCATTTTGTGCGTTTGCTCCTGGTGTCTTAGCTCTGGTTAAAGAAGGTTGCTTGCGCTTCAGACTGCTTGCGATCTTCACCGAGGACCTCAACGGTCGCCGGCGAGAGCAGGAAGACTTTGTTCGTGACTCGCTCAATGGAGCCATGCAGGGCGAAAACAAGTCCGGCCGAGAAGTCGACGAGGCGCTTGGCATCGGTTTCACCCATGT
Organism: Glutamicibacter sp.; assembly: GCF_050701915.1. Classification (NCBI taxonomy): domain Bacteria; kingdom Bacillati; phylum Actinomycetota; class Actinomycetes; order Micrococcales; family Micrococcaceae; genus Glutamicibacter; species Glutamicibacter sp. The sequence goes on from NZ_JBOGEG010000038.1 coordinate 10,138, forward strand.
CGGTGACATTCATAATCACCGGGATGCCGTCACGGAAGTTCTCACCGATGATCTTGGCATCGTTATAAGAACGAGGGTGGACGGTAGTAATCTGACGCAATTCGGAATCCTCATCCCGTACTGAAGGGGCACGCTTAATCGGGGTGACCGGAGCACGGTATTCCGTCTCTGGTTCTCTAGCTTGGGTTTGCGGCGCAGCCTGCCTCGCGACAGGCTGTGGGCGTGGGGCTTCGGCAGGTCGCTTTGGAGCTGTGTCCTCAACTACCCGAACCTGGGTTTTGGGCTCAGCGTGTTGTGTCTGGGTCTCTTCCTGCTCGACGGCGTCCGCCAAGCCGAGATAGACCATTGCCTTACGCAGTCCGTCAGCCACGATGTTTCTCCTCGTTTATCCCATGCATGCAACCCCATTGCATGCTTCCGCTACTTCGACGCTACCGCACAAAATAATGCAGGCATCGTTCATTCGTTCAATTCTTGGCGGTGTGTCGCGCACGCCTACGCGGCTGTCCAGATGAGTCCGGCAAGGCGTCCTGCACTGCTTGAACGTCGGTAGGAATAGTAGCTTTCGTCTTCCAGGGTGCAGACACCGGATTGACGGACGTCGACCCCGAGGCCGCGCAGCTCTTGTTCGGCTGATGCCGGAAGGTCCAGCCCGTGGGTCCCCCAGCGGGTTGTGGTGCGGATCCCGGTGCGCGACTGTTCGGATTCCTGGGCCATATTTTCAGGAACTTCATAGCATCGGCCGCAGATCGAAGGGCCGATCACGGCTTCAATTGTGTCGGCGCCATGAGCTTTCAGGTCATCGACGGTATTGGCCAGGATCCCGTCGAGCAGCCCGCGCCTGCCGGCATGGGTCGCGGCGCTCAGGGTTTGCCCATTGCGTGAGTTTCGTCCAACAAAGAGCACCGGAAGGCAATCGGCCACCATCACCGCCAGGGGCTGGGTACCAGTTGGGTCCAGCAATCCGTCGCAGGTTGGCGCTGCAGGTTCTAGCCACGAGGTGCGCCGAACCGGCGTCACCTCATGTACATCGGCGGAGTGCACCTGGTTCATGAAGTTAAGAGAGAAGCGTCGAACCCCGATCAAGTCCTCCAATTTGGCTCGATTCTCCGCCACAAGGCGGGGATCGTCATTCACGTGCAGGGCGAGGTTGCCCTCAGCCTGCGATGTGAATGCCAGTTGGATGCTCGGATCGAGGTTCGACGCGAAATGTAGCACTGCTCAGCTTCTTGCTGTTTTTACTTCAGGAAGTCCGGGACATCCAGATCGTCGTTCGAACCATTCAGGTCCGAGTCGACAACATCTGGAAGGTCCTGGAAGGAGCTCGTCTGCTCTGCGGCAGCTGGCTTCTCATGAGCAACCTGAGCTGGCTTTGCAGCTTCGGTTGCAGCAGGTGCCGGGGTTTCTGGAATGCTCGCTGGCACTTGCTCAGCCGGGCGCGAGGAGACAGCTGGCTTTGCTGCGACCGGTGCCATTGGCTTGCTGGTGACATCTGGTTCGTCGAAGCCGGCAGCAATCACGGTGACGCGTGCTTCATCGCCCAAGGCGTCGTCAATGACGGCACCGAAGATGATGTTGGCTTCTGGGTGGGCAACTTCCTGCACAAGTCGTGCAGCTTCGTTGATTTCGAACAGGCCGAGGTCCGAGCCGCCCTGGATGGACAGCAGGACGCCGTGGGCTCCATCAATGGAAGCTTCGAGCAGTGGCGAGGCGATTGCCAATTCGGCTGCCTTAACTGCACGGTCTTCGCCCCGCGCCGAACCGATGCCCATCAATGCCGAGCCTGCGCCCTGCATCACGGACTTCACGTCGGCGAAGTCGAGGTTGATCAGGCCCGAGGTGGTGATCAGGTCGGTAATGCCCTGCACGCCGGAGAGCAGAACCTGGTCTGCTTGGCGGAATGCATCGAGCACCGACACGTTGCGATCCGAGATCGACAGCAGTCGATCGTTCGGGATCACGATGAGGGTATCTACTTCGTCGCGCAGGGCTTCGATGCCCGACTCGGCGGAGTTCGCACGGCGGCGACCCTCGAAGGTGAATGGACGGGTGACCACGCCGATGGTCAGCGCCCCAAGCGAGCGGGCGATGCGTGCCACGACCGGCGCGCCGCCGGTACCGGTACCGCCGCCTTCGCCGGCGGTCACGAAGACCATGTCTGCGCCGCGCAGGACGTCTTCGATTTCTTCTACATGATCTTCCGCTGCCTGGCGTCCCACATCAGGGTTGGCGCCAGCGCCCAGGCCACGAGTCAGTTCGCGTCCTACGTCCAGTTTGACGTCGGCATCACTCATAAGCAGAGCCTGAGCATCGGTGTTAATGGCGATGAACTCTACGCCCTTGAGACCGACTTCGATCATTCGATTGACTGCGTTTACACCGCCACCGCCGATTCCGACGACTTTAATGACCGCGAGGTAATTCTGTGGAGCTGCCACGTCCCGCTTCCCTTGTTAGATGTGCTACATATTTCACGACTCCAGCTAAAAACCTTCACCTTTAGCCTTAAGGTTAAGATCCTGTCAAGCTGTCGCTATTAGAAACGCTATGAGTCGTGTCGTCTTTCTGCAACGACCGCCTAGGCGTGTCGCTTATTCAAGACTATCTTTCCAGAATTTCTTGGCTTATTGGTCTTCCCGCGCCCAGAGCACCGCGACTTAATAGACCACGGGATTTTCTGGGTTGGTGACGTCGATAGTTGTCTTGGCCGCGTGCTTTTTCTCCAGCTCTTTCAAGAAGATCGTCGCCACTTCATTTTTCAGGGCCGCTTTCTTCGCGTCTCCCCAAATCAACGTACGGTTCTTCGGCAACGCCAATTCGGCGAAACCTGCCTTGGACAAGGTCGCCGTGGAGACTTCCTTGAGTACTTTCTTGTCAACGGTGCTCAAGATTCCGGTCAACAGCTTGAACTGCTCTGGATCAGCGGTTACGTCACTGGCCTTGATCTTAGGCAGCTTGTCCTTGTCTTCCTTGCCGACGGTGCGAAGCTTCTTGCCGGTCTCGGAGACCAGGTATTGCTTCTTGCCCTCCAGCAAGATGGCTACCGGCACAGCTTCGATCACCTCAACCACCAAGGTGTTAGGCATCTGGGCCTTGACCACGATCTCATCGATGGCCGGCTGCTCGCCGATCAGCTCCTGAACCTTCGCCTCAGAGATCCGCGGCAGCGGAATGCCCTTCAGCGGTTCCAGGGACTTCCCCAGCTTCTCGGAATTGACCAGCTTGGTGCCAGTTACTTCAATCTTCTTGGCAGCGATCACCGGTGAGAAGCTCAAGATCAGAACCGCAGCGAGGCTGAGCACGACTATGCACGCCGCGACAATAATCAGGATCTTGCGCCGCTTCCTCTCCGGGCTCTCCGGAAGTTCTACGACTTTTGCTGCTTCACCCATGGATCACCTTGGTAGACGGAAGTGGGCCAACTGCAGTGGCCTCGGACTCTGGACGGTATTCGTCAGCTCAGCGACTTGACGATGTCTGGGCCCAGCGCGGTGACATCACCGGCGCCAATGGTCATGATGACATCGCCTGGCTCGGCCTGCTCGACCACGTGCGCTACAGCGGCTGCCGGTGAAAGCACCTGGGCAGGAACCTCGACGCGCGATGCAATCAGTTCGCTGTTCACGCCATCGATAGGTTCTTCACGTGCCGGGTAGATATCCAGCACCGCCACCGAATCAGCCAGGGACAAGGCCTGGGCAAATTGGCGGTAGAACTCTTGGGTACGGCTAAACAGGTGCGGCTGGAAGACAATGTGCAGGCGGCCATTGCCTGCCACGGTGCGGCCAGCGGTCAGTGCTGCCTGCACCTCGGTTGGGTGGTGCGCGTAGTCGTCGTAGACACGGACCTCTGCAGCTTCACCCTTGAATTCGAATCGGCGGGCTGCACCGGAGAAGCTGGAGAGCGCCTGCAGCGCCTCGTCGACGTCCACACCGGCATCAATGCCAACAGACAATGCGGCGGCAGCGTTGAGCAGGTTGTGCTGGCCGGGCACTGCCAGGTCCAGGATGCGGCTTTGTCCGCTGCCCCATTCGATCGTCGCGGTGAAGCGGCCGTCTTCAGTGGCGCGGGCATTGGAAAGGCGGCGGTCGGCGTGATCGCTGAAGCCGTAGGTCTGCACACGGATATCCGGACGCTCTGCACGCATCTTGTGCGCCAGATCGCTGGAACCCTGATCATCTGCACAGCAGATCAGCAGGCCGACTGCTGGCAATAGCCGGGCGAAGTCCACGAAAGCCTGGTGCACTGCTTCAGCACTGCCGTAGTGGTCCAGGTGGTCGGCTTCGACGTTGGTCACGATAATGACGTCCGGCCGGTAGTTGAGGAAGGAAGCGTCGGATTCGTCCGCTTCCGCCACGAAGTAGGATCCGGCCCCGAGCTCGGCGTTGGTGCCCAGGCTTGGAATGTTCGCACCCACCGCGAAGCTTGGACGCGCGCCAATGGTCTTGAGCATATGCGCGGTCAACGAAGTGGTGGTGGTCTTGCCGTGGGTACCGGCGATGGTCACGATCTTCTCGTGGCCGCGCATGGTAGCTTCCAGGCCTTCGGAGCGGTGCAAGATACGCAGCCCGCGGCGCAAGGCCTCGTCGTATTCCGGGTTGCCGGCCTTGATGATCGAGGAGATCACCACAGTGTCGGCGTCGCCCAGGTTCGCTGCATCGTAGCCTACGTGGATGCGCGCTCCGCGCTCACGCAAGCCATCGAGCACCGGGAGATCCTTGGCGTCGGTGCCGGATACGGCCAGGCCGTAGTCGAGCATCAGCCGTGCAACCGCTGATACGCCAACCCCGCCTACACCCATCAGGTGTACCTTGCCCAGATCGGCGTTCAGTTCGTCGGCTCGCAATGCCATGGTTCTAGCCTTCCTGACCCGCACGGCGGCGGGTTGAAACTACTTCAATAATCCGTCGCGCCATGATCTGCGCGGCGTCGCGCTGCCCCAGTGAGGCAGCGGCTTGAGACATCTTTTCAAGTTTATGCTGATCGGTCAGCAGATTGATGACATTTTCGGTGATAAAGGACTTTGTGAATTCCGCGTCGGAGACCAGGACGGCTCCCCCAGCGGCGACCAATTCACGGGCGTTGAGCTTCTGCTCGCCATTGCCGATGGGCAGCGGAACCAAAACCGAGGCGGTGCCAGCTACGGCCAATTCGCAGACGGTGCCTGCTCCGGAGCGGCAGATCATCAAATCCGCGACGGCGTAGGCGTAGTCCATGCGGTCCACGTATTCGACCTGGGTGTACCCCTCATGGGCCAGCAGTTTGCCGGAGGCGTCAACAATCTGCTTGCCGCGTCCGGTGATGTGGATGGTGTGGATGCCAGCTGCGTTCAGCTCCTCCAGGGACTGCGCGATGGCGGTATTGATGCTCTGCGCTCCGGAGGATCCACCGGTGACCAGCAGCACTGGCTTCTCGCCGGTGGTACCGAAGTACCCGCGGGCTTCGTCGCGCAGCGCGGCCTTGTCCATGGTGGCAACGTGGGAGCGCATCGGCATGCCTACCTGCACCTCGCCGGGCAGGCCGGTGTCAGCGAAGGTGGTTCCGACAAACGCGGCGTTCCTTGCGCCGAGCTTGTTGGCCATGCCGGCAACGGAGTTCGCCTCATGCACGAAGATCGGCAGCTTCAGCTGCTTCGCGGCAAGATATGCCGGGGTGCAGACATAGCCGCCTACGCCCAGGACGGCTTCCGCCTTGGTGGTGCGCAGAACGTTCTTTGCGTTGTTGATGGCCTTGATGAAACGGAATGGGAACTTGAGCAGATCCAAATTGATGCTTCGTGGCATCGGGGCCTTGGGAATGAGTTCGAGCGTGTAGCCGGCTTCGGGCACCAGCTTGGTTTCCAGGCCCCCTGGAGAACCCAACGCGGTGACCTTTGCTTCGGGATGCTCAGCCTTCACGGCATCAGCTATGGCCAGCATGGGCGAGATATGGCCGGCAGTTCCGCCGCCGGCGACGACCAGGCGAAGTGCTTCGCTCATCTGTTGCTGTACTCCTTCGTCCTGCCAAAAGGCAGGATCAACGTCCACCGCAGGTTCGGCGATGGGCCTCTGCTTCTGGTAGCGGCCGCTTGCGACGCGCTATTTGGTTTTCTTGCTCTTTGCCGGCTTCTTTTCCAGCGTTGCTTCGAATTCAAGTTTTTGCGCTCGGGCTGAAGACAGAACATATCCCATTGCCAGCATGATGGCGAGCATTGCCGAACCACCGGAGGAGATGAACGGCAGCGGAACACCGATCACGGGAAGTACGCCGGTGACGGTACCGAGGTTCACGAAGGTCTGGCCGATGACCCAGGACATCAGGCAACCCATGAGCACCTTGGTGTACAGGTCGTTGGCGCGCGCCGCAATGCGATACATCGCCAGGGCCAGCAGGATGAACATGACCAGAACGAAGAGCACGCCGATCAAGCCGAATTCTTCACCCAGAATGGAGAAGATGAAGTCGTTCTGCGCTTCAGGCACATAGGACCACTTCATGCGGGACTGGCCGGCGCCCACGCCGAACCAGCCGCCGGAGGCGAAGGCGTGCAGGCCCATGCTGGCCTGGTAGCAAAGGTCGTTGCTCGGGCCGCAATCGGTATCCAGCCAAGCGAGGATGCGCTGGCGGCGGTTGGACGAAGCCAGGATCGCCACGGACAAGCCCAGGACCCCGACTGCGGAAAACGCCGCGAGCCATTTCATCCTGATGCCGCCCAAGAACATCGCCGAGGCGATGATCATCAACAACACCAGCGCCGTGCCCACGTCCTTGCCGACCACGACGAGGCCAACGATGAAGACCCCTACGGGGCCAACCACGGGGACGACCAAGTGCTTGATATCGTGAAGCAGATGCTGCTTCTTTTCCAGCATGAACGCTGCAAAAACTGCCAACGCCAGTTTGGCGAATTCGCTGGGCTGCAGGCCGAAGCCGCCGATGCGGATCCAGTTTCGGTTGCCGAGCACCGTATGGCCCAATGGCGTGAAAGCCACGAGGAACAACAGGCCCAATGCTGCAAAAACGGAAGGCCAGGCCAGCCGCTTTAGCGTTTCCGGCTTGATCCGCTGCATGACCAGCATGCAGATGATACCCAGAGCCGCAAAACCACCTTGGGAAAGCGCTACGGTGAATCCGTCCTTACCCTTCGCGATCGCTTCAACCGACGCCGATGACTGGACCATGACCACACCGAAGACGGCCAGCACGATGGACCCTACGAGCACCAGCCAGTAGTCGGTGGAGGCCATGCGGCCACTGGCGTTCTCGACGGTTCCAAGCATCCTGCCGAACCTCACGTACCAAGGAAGATTAGCTTTGGAACCTGCTGGCTTCTTGTTTAGTTTCATCGCCATCGGTGCCTCCTGCCTCGGTGTCGTTTATTCGGTCAGCTCTCGGTTACTGGTCTTCGCCAGCTTTATCCATCAGATCACTGACGGCAGAGATAAATGCGTTGCCACGCTGGGCGTAGGAGCTGAATTGGTCCATCGAGGCCGCGGCTGGAGCCATGAGCACGGTGTCTCCTGCCTCGGCTACTTCGGCGGCCTTGGAGACCGCACGGGTCATTACCTGGGCGCCGCTTGGAACCGAACCATCACTGCCCTGCGCCGCGCCGGTGATGTCGATGACTTCAACCTCTGGCGCGTGGGCGGCGAGGGCTTCACGCAAACCCGCGGTGTCGGTGCCGATGAGCAGGACCTTGGCCAGGCGCTGGGCGTGCTTGGCGATCAGGTCGCCGTATTCCACGCCCTTGGACAAGCCACCGGCAATCCAGACCACGCGGGTGAAAGCCGCCAACGAAGCATCGGCCGCGTGCGGGTTAGTGGCCTTGGAGTCATTGATCCACAGGATGTCGTTCTTGCGGGCCACAGCCTGGATCCGGTGATCACCGGAGTCGAAGTTCTTCAAGCCCGCAGCGACAGCTTCCGGGTTCACTCCGTACGCGCGGGTCAGGGCTGCGGCGGCGGCCGCATTCGCAGCGGTGTGGCGCGGAACAATCTCGCCGATGTCCTTCAGCGCGATCAGTTCCACGGCGCTGGTCTTGCGCTCTTCGATGAAGGCGCGGTCTACCAGCAGGCCCTCGACAACTCCCACCATTGATACTGCTGGGGTGTCGGTGGTGAAGCCGATGGCACGGCAGCCTTCGATGACATCAGCGTTTTCCACCATGGTGATGGTGAGCTCATCTGCGGCGTTGAAGATCGCGGCAATCTGGGTGCGCTCGTAGATCTTGGCCTTGGCGGCCTTGTAGTTATCAAAGCCGTCATGCCAGTCCACGTGGTCTTCGGCCAGGTTCAGGACTACCGAGGCTACCGGCGAGATGCTGTGCGTGTAGTGCAGCTGGAAGCTGGAGAGCTCGACGGCGAAAACGTCATAGTCCACTGGTTCGCGCACGGCGTCCAGGATCGGGGTGCCGACGTTGCCGACGGCGATGGCCTTCAGCCCATCGGCGCGCAGGATCGCTTCGGTCATGCCCACGGTGGTGGTCTTGCCGTTGGTGCCGGTGATCGCCAGCCACTTTGGTGCTGTGTGGCCGGCACGGTTCTGCACGCGCCAAGCCAGCTCGATATCGCTCCAGATCTCGATGCCCTTGGACTCGGCTTCTTCGATTACCGGATTGCGGGGGTTCCAGCCCGGGGAAACCATGACCAGCTGGGCAGGTTGTCCGTCGACCAACGGCAGGGACTGGACGTTCCCGTTGCCGAGCAGCACCTCGTGGGCTCCGACGATCTTCAGAGTTTCGGCGCGCTGCTGGTTCAGCTGGTCATCGCGGCCGTCGATGACGGTAACGATGGCGCCCAGCTCGATGAGGGTGTCGGCTGCGGAGAATCCGGAGAGTCCCAATCCGGCTACGACTACGCGCAGGCCTTTCCAATCAGCATCCCAGCTGGTCAGCGAGTCCAGTGATTTGCCAGCGTCTAAGCTCACAGTGCGACAACCCATTCAGAGTAGAAGAGACCCAGGCCCGCGGCCACGAACAGGCCGGCAAGGATCCAGAATCGAATAACAACGTTTTCTTCGGACCAGCCCGAAAGCTCGAAGTGGTGCTGCAGCGGCGCCATCTTGAACACGCGCTTGCCGCCCGAGAGCTTGAAGTAGCCCACCTGGATGATCACCGACAGGGAGATGATCACGAACAGGCCGGCGATAACCACCAGCAGCAGCTGGGTGCGCGAGAGGATCGCGAAAGCAGCCACGGCACCGCCGATGGCCAGCGAGCCGGTGTCGCCCATGAAGATCTTCGCCGGCTTGGCGTTGAACCAGAGGAAGGCGATCAGCGCGCCGGAGAGGGTGGCTCCAAGCAGGGCAAGGTCCTGCGGGTCGCGTACCGAGTAGCAGACATCCAGCGAGTCCATGTTGCTGCAGGCCTGGTTCTGCTGCCAGATTCCCATCAGGGTGTAGGCGCCGAAGACCATGATCGAGGCACCGGTGGCCAGCCCGTCCAAGCCGTCGGTCAGGTTCACGCCATTGGTAGCACCGGTAACGATGAAGTTCGCCCAGAGGACGAACAGGATCATGCCCAGCATTGGACCGGCGAAGGCCAGGTCGATGTTGGTGTCGCGCAGGAAGGAGATCGCGGTAGAGCCCGGGGTCAACCCCTGGTCATTCGGGAATTGCAAGGCCAGCACGGCGAAGCTGATGCCGAAGAACGCCTGCAAGACAATCTTCTGCCAGGCGCGCAAGCCCAGTGAACGCTTCTTGAAGATCTTGATGAAGTCATCGAGGAAGCCGACCAGGCCCATGCCTCCGAAGAGCATCAGGACCAGCAGTCCGCTGGCGGTAATTCCCGAGGAAGTGCGTCCCATGAGCGAAAGGATGCCGTGGGTGGCGAAGTACGCCACGAACACGGCCAAGACGAAGACCACGCCGCCCATGGTCGGGGTGCCGGACTTGATGGCGTGCGAGTTCGGTCCGTCATCGCGCACGACCTGGCCGTACTGCTTCTTGGTGAGCAGCCGGATGTACAGCGGCATGGCCACCATGGTCAGCACAAGGGCAATGCCGGCCCCCAAAATCAATGCGATCATGCGTTGTCGCCTTCCTTCGCGAATGCTGCAATGTCGTCGCCGAGGAAGCGTAGACCGGCCCCGTTAGAGGACTTGAACAAGGCGATATCGCCTGGCTGAAGCTGCTCTTGCAGCAATGCGCGAGCTTCATCTAGGTCTTCAACGTAGAAGGCCTCGTCGCCCCAGCTGCCTTCGAGCACAGCGGAGTTGTAGGCGGGCTTTGCGCCGCGGCCTACCACTACAAGTTTCTTGATGTTCATGCGAACTGCCATGCGGCCCAGCAGATCGTGCTGGTGGATGCTTTCATCGCCCAGTTCCAGCATCTCGCCCAGGACTGCCCAGGTGCGTCGGCCAGGTGCGCCGTCGGCGCCCAGGCCCAGTTCGGCCAGGGTCACCAGCGCAGCGCGCATTGATTCAGGGTTCGCGTTGTACGCGTCGTTGATAATGCTCACGCCGTCGGCGCGCTCCATGCGTTCCATGCGCCAGCGGCTGCCGGCAGCGCGGCATTCGAGGCCGGCGGAGATCACTTCCGGGGCAATATCCAGCGCCAGTGCAGCGTTGGCCGCGGCGAGGATATTGGAGACGTGATGGCGTCCCAGGAGACCCGAGGTGATGCGCTTGCTGTAGCCGCCAGGGAATTCAAGGGTGAGTTCTGGCTGACCATGGGCGTTCACAACCACGTCGGAGGCCCAGACTCCAGCGTTTTCCGGCTTGTTCTTTCCGGTGCCGAAGAAGCGCACGGCTCCCCCGGAACGCGAGTCCATGCGTGCCACGCGCGGGTCATCGGCATTCAAGATTGCGGTTCCGTCGGCCGGCAGCGCCTCAACGAGTTCGCCCTTGGCCTTCTCGATGTTCTCCACCCCGCCGAATTCGCCGGCGTGGGCGGTGCCGACGCACAACACGACGCCGACCTGCGGGTGCACCATATCGGTCAGGTAGGTCAGGTGGCCAATGCCGGTAGCCCCCATCTCGATAACAAAGTACTTGGTCTCTTCGGTGGCGTTGAAGACCGTCAGCGGTACGCCGACTTCGCCATTGTAGGAGCCGATTGGCGACACGGTCGGTGCCACCTGCGACAAGATACCGGCGAGCAGGTCCTTGGTGGTGGTCTTGCCGGCCGAGCCGGTGATTCCCACGACCTTGGCGTCGTTCTTTTCCTTGAGACGGGCAACGACGTGGGAGGCAATTCTGCCCATCGCTTCCACGGCATCTTCGATGATGATCGCCGGGTGTTCCCTGCGTTCTTCATCATGGGTAACGCGTTCGGCGAGGGCCAGCACAGCGCCGGCGGCGCGTGCGCGGTCGATATAGGCGTGCCCGTCGGAGAATTCGCCGGGCTTGGCGACAAATAAGGCACCCGGGACGACTTCGCGCGAGTCAGTGGTCACGGAAGTGATCACCGTGTCGGAGGCGGCTGTAGCAGTCGCTTTTCCGCCGGTGATTTCCAGCAGGTCAGTCAGGGACAGTTCAATCATGGCAATAAGGACTTTACACTTGAGCGGTGGCGATAGTGGACTTGGACGTTCTAGGAATTGGTCACAAATCCATGAAGATTCAGTGCTTTCGCTAGTTCCACTCGATCATCCAGCTCCACGTCAATTCCCGCGACGTCTTGGCTAACTTCATGTCCCCGCCCGGCGACGAGAATCGCATCGTTGGCATCGGCCAAACTCACAGCGAACTCTACGGCTTTGGCGCGTGGCGCGATGTTGTGAAGCTGCACCTGCGGACGCTCGGAATCGAGAACCTGCTGCGCTCCGGCGGCAACCTGTTCGCGAATCGGAGCCGGGTCTTCGCCGTGCGGGTCGTCATCGGTCACAATGACGATATCCGCGTGGCGCGCTGCCACCGCTCCCATGTCCGGGCGCTTGGTCTTATCGCGATCTCCGGTGGCGCCGAAGACGACGATGCGGCGGCCCTGCTCCCCGGGACGGATGGAATCCAAGGCCTTCGCCAGGGCATCCGAATTATGGGCGAAATCGACTACGGCTACCGGAGACTCGCCCACGACCTGCATACGTCCTGGAACGGCGACCGACAGCGGATCCTTGGAGTCCAGGGCCCGCTGCAGGGCATCTAGGTCCGTGCCGCCGGCCAGTACCATCAAGGCCGCCAACGCGCCGTTGGCAACGTTGAACATGCCTGGCAGCAGCGTACGGGCCCGCAACTGGCGTCCATCGCGGTGGATCAGCGTGAAGCTGTGTCCCAGGCCGCAGTGCGCCAGTTCGGTAACCCGCCAGTGCGCCGAAACGTGGTCGCTCTCAAGGCTCAGGGTTTCGGTAGGCACCAGGGCGCGCTCGGCCAAACGCTGGCCGTATTCGTCATCCACCATGACCACTGCGCGCTCGGAGCGTTCCGCAGTGAATAGTTCGGCCTTGGTTTCGAAATACTCGTCCATCGTGCCGTGCAGGTCCAAATGGTCCTGCGTCAGGTTGGTGTAACCGGAAACGGCAAATCGCAGTGCGTCTACACGGCCATAGCTCAGCGAGTGGCTGGATACCTCCATGGCCACCGACGTGACTTCCTGCTGCGCCATGCGTGCGAGCACGCCGTGCAGCTGGGTGGATTCCGGGGTGGTCAGCACGCTGGGGATGATCTGCCCGCGGGCGGACATTTCAATGGTGCCGATCAGGCCAGTTTCTTCACCCAGCGCATCCAGGATCGCGCGGATCATGAAGGTCGTGGTGGTTTTGCCGTTGGTGCCGGTGACAGCGAACAGCTTGGGGCTGCGCTGGTCGGTTCCGTAGACGCTCTGAGCGATCACGGCTGCGGATTTGCGTACATCTGCAACAACGGCCACCGGAATGGAGAGCTCATCGCTGAGTAATTCCAATCCTGCAGTATCGGTGATCATGGCGACCGCACCGTTGCCGATGGCGGTTTCCACGAATTCGGCACCGTGGCGCTTGGCACCGGAGATGCCCAGGAAGACATCGCCGTGCTGAACAATCTGCGGGTTGAGGCTGACTCCGAGGATTTGCGGAGCGGCGTTGAGCAGCGCTCCGGTTCGCACCGCGCCAGCTGTGCCGCAGAGCTGGTCGAAGCCAAGACCGGCGGTGCTCTCTGGGCGTAGGTACCGTTCTAACTCACGAGGAGTGTCGGGGTTCTGGACTACCAAGATTTCTTCTGATCCTCACCTACAAAGACGTCGTACGCCTCTGACTTAGTCGTGCTCGGTGGCACGTTGAATGTGTTGAGAGTATGGCTCATAACATCGGTAAACGTGTCCGCTACCGAGAAGTCTTTCCAGTTGCCCTTTGGCCGGTACATGGTTGCCACGACAACGAACTGGGGATCTTCCAAGGGAGCGACACCTGCAAAGGAATAAGTATATCCGTCATAGCCCTTGGCGCTGGCTGCCTGGCCGGTACCAGTCTTGCCGCCCACGCGGTATCCGGGAATGCGCTCCTTGTAGCCGGTACCGTCGTCAACGACCGATTCCATGAGCTTGAGCATTTCTTCAGCGGTGCTCTTCTTGACCACGCGCTTCTTTTCCGGTGCCGGGATCTTGGTGATCGTACCGTCTTCGTTGCGGTAGCCCTCAATCAGGCTTGGCGAGAGGCGAACCCCGCCGTTGGCCAAGGTCTGGAAAATCGAAGCGGTGTGCAGCACGGTCTGCGAATAGCCCTGGCCGAACATGGTGGTGTACTGCTGGCGGCGGTCCCAGTTATCGGGATGTGCCAGTTGGCCAGCGCTAGCACCGTTCAACCCCACACGGATGGGGGTACCCAACCCGAAGGCACGCATGTAGTCGTAGCGGGTCTGGTTGCTCACGGTGTTGCCGACCATCACCGTGCCGGTGTTGTAGGAGCGGGCAAAGATGCCCGAGACCGTCATGTCGTACGTCGGGTGCTCCAAGGAGTCGTTGATGGTTTCCTTGGTGAATGTCTTCTTGTTCGGCACGCGCATCTCGGTCAGCGGATTAACTCCGCCCTGGTCGATGGCCGCCGCGAAGGTCGGAGCCTTGCCGGTGGAGCCTGGTTCGAAAGCGCGGGTGATGGAGGTGGACCGGCGGAATTCAGGCTTGGTGGCGCCGGGATCATTTGGATCCAATTCTGCGGAGTCGCCGATGGCGAGGATCTTGCTGGTAGCAACATCCAAAACGACCACGGAAACCCACTCAGCGTTGAATTGGGCTTGCTTCTTTTCTGCTGCACGCTGGGCGACGTAGTTGATGTCCGAGTCGATGGTCAGGATGACATCCTGGCCATCGACGGCCGGGGTTTCTTCTACTTCGGTGACGGGAATGCGCACGCCATCGGCGCTGATCTCGTATTTGCGGCTGCCGGCCTTGCCTGCCAGATGTTCCTCTTGGCTCAGTTCCAGGCCTTCGGCACCAACCACGGCGGTCTGGTCTTCGGAGTTGCGCACGAAACCCAGCAATGGGCCTGCGATCACGCCCTGCGGGTACTGGCGTTCGCTGCGCAGCAAGGAGGCTAGACGCGGAATGCCAATTTCAAGGACTTCATTGCGTACTTCCGGGGTCACGCTCTTGGCGAGCATGACGTAGCCCTTGGGCTTGGCATCGCCCTGCGGGCGTACCTTCTTGGCCAGTTCCTCACGGTCCTGTTCAAGGGTATCGGCTAGTTCATCTATGGCTTGGTCCCACGTGATGCGTTCCTGGCCGTTGGTTCCATCCCGCTTTGCCCGGCGAATGGTTTCACCCTGCTTGCGCTGGTCGATGACCAGATCGTAGCGGTCCACGGAGACAGCGAGGGTGGTGCCGTTGCGGTCTTCGATGGAACCTCGATTTGGCGCAATGTTCTCAACGCGTTCGCGGTTTTCTTGTGCGGCGTTGGCGATGGTCGCCGAGTTGATGCCCTGGACCCAGACCAGCCGGCCCAGGATTACCAGCAGCAAAACCACGGAGAGGAGCAGCACTAAGCGCATTCGCTTCTTTGCAGTGTCGATTGCGGTCGAGCTCACAAAAGAACCTAACTTTCCCTCAGCGTGGTTTTCCAGCAGCGTTGGCCACCTGTATCTAGCTTAGAAAGCGCTAACTACTCTGCTGGGGATTTGATGCTTGGTGCAGGGATCGTGCCCCCGTTAAGCTCAGTGTCCTTGAACACTGGGCGGCCATCCGTGGCTACTTCACGTTCGGCTTTCTGCGGCTTCACCTCAGGTTCCTCAGAACCTTCAGTTGCACCGGAATTCTTCTGTGAATCTGCTGAGGCTTTACCCACAGTGGTCTTCGGCGTGTTTGATTCATTGGATTCGGTTTTGCTTTCACCCTTGCGGATGCTGTCGCCTGGCAGCGGAATAGTTCCATATTCCTGCTTGCTGTTCTTGGCCTTGACGGCCTTTTCGGCGTCCTGGGTGACCTTGCCATCCGAGAGGCTGATCAGTCCTGGAGCACCTGGCGAAACCAAACCGAGGTCCTTTGCCTTGGCGGCCAGCGCCTGTGGTGCTGCCAACGACTGGGCTTCCTTCAGCAGTGCCTGGTTCTCTTGGGAGAGCGCACGCTCCTGCGACCGCAAGTTCACAATGTCGTACTGTCGCTGAGCTACCGAGGTATTGAGCAGCACCAGGGTGACGATCACGCTGAAGGCCAAGACAACAAGCACCGCAGACATGGTGAACATGGAGCGCTTATTGGTCTCGTTCATCTTGGGAACCAACGAAAGCGTTACACGCTGACGCGAGTCGCCTGTAGGCAGGTTGCTAGCTGGGACGGGCTCGGGTCGCGTTGCACGCGCAGTATTACCGTCGACAACCGGTTGGTTGCTCACGGCTGCGTTCTTCTGCACGCGGCGCTGGGCTCGTTGGCTCATGCTAGCTCCTCTTCAACACTCGTTCCACAGCTCGCAAGCGGGCTGAGGCTGCACGTGAATTTTCTGCGATTTCGTGGTCGCTTGGCTTCTCGGTGCCCTTGGTGAGCACCTTGTATTCAGCCTTGTGTTCATCCAGCTCCACCGGGAATCCCGGAGGGGCCGACGAGGTAGATCCTTGGACAAAGTGCCGTTTGGTGATTTTGTCTTCCAAAGAGTGGTAACTCATCACGACAACTCGTCCGCCGACATTCAGTGCTCCCATTGCGGCCGGGATGGCGCGTTCCAGAACGTCAAGTTCCTCATTCACAGCAATACGCAGTGCTTGGAAGGTTCGTTTGGCTGGGTGGCCGTGGTTTCGGGCTGCGGCGGCGGGGACAACGCTGCGGATCACTTCAACTAGTTCAGCAGTGGTGGTAATCCGGCTCTTGGCGCGTGCCTCAACGATTGCCGTCGAGATGCGTCCAGCAAACTTCTCTTCGCCCCACTGTCGAATAATTCGAAGCAGTTCGTCGCGTTCCAAGTCGTTGACGAGGTCCTCGGCAGTTGGGCCAACAGATGTGTCCATGCGCATATCCAGCGGCGCATCATACGAATACGCGAATCCCCGTTCGCGCTCATCGAGCTGCAGGGAGGAAACGCCGAGGTCGAACAGAACGCCGTCAACCCCTGGGAATCCAAGGTCTTCTACGACTTCCGCAATTTCGTCATACACAGCGTGCACGAGGTCAATACGGTCTTGGAACGGCGTCAGCCGTGCACCGGCAAGTTCGTGGGCCTGCTCGTCACGGTCTAGACCGATCAAGTGCAGGTTGTCGAACCGCTTCAGGATGGCTTCGGAGTGCCCGCCCATCCCGAGGGTGCAGTCAACCACAATTGCCCGACGGCCTTCAGCATTGGCTCGCTCAATACCTGGAGCTAGCAAATTAACGCATCGGTCCAGAAGTACTGGAACGTGGCGTTCGGATGCTGGTCGCTGGGAATCCTGATTTGGCACTGCGCCCCCTTTCGCTTTCGATCTGCTGTTGAGATCAGATCCCCCTCCAACCAAGTGGCGATCCAACCTTCTGGCTCCGGGGAAGTGAAGCCAGACGATCTTCTACCCCATGGTGGCTGGAGATCTCATCTCAACAAACGCGGTGTTTTGTCGAGCTAGCGCCCAAAGGCCCTAGTCTTCGTCAGTATCGGAGAACATGTCCTCTTGTTCATCCAGGTACTGCTGCCATGCGGTTGAATCCCAGATTTCAATGCGGTTACCCGCACCGATCACTGTGACTTCCCGATCCAGGCCTCCGTAAGTGCGCAGCACTTGCGGAATCGTTACGCGCCCTTGCTTGTCTGGAACTTCATCTGAGGCCCCTGAGAGGAACACACGCGCATAGTCGCGTGCTCGTCGAGAGGTCAAAGATGCCTGCGCCAGTTGCTCGTGCTGCTTCTCAAATTCCCGCTGGCTAAAAACGTAGATGCAACGCTCTTGACCCCGAGTGAGAACCAGCCCATAGGACAGCTCATCACGATATTTAGCTGGAAGAATCAACCGACCTTTTTCATCAAGACGCGGTGTGTAAGTTCCTAAGAACATGCACACCACCTTTCCCGTGAAGTGGCCAGAAGACCCATTCTTCTCTACTTGCCTCCACTTTACTCCACAACCCTCCACTGTCAATGCAATTTCAGTGGTTTCGCGAGGGTCTGGACTTAAAAAACACCTGAATCTAGCGGATGCTCAGCCTACGTTCAGGTGGAGGGATACGGATCGACCAATAGCGTACTCCTATATATTTCAGAGATTTTGCACGCAAAATCCGCGGAATATAGCTATTTTTTGGCGCAGTGGTGGATCGTGGAGGAGCTTGGGGAGGAAAGTGGGGGTTGTCCTGGACGGTGGGGCGGAAGTGAACCTTGGAATCTGCAGAGAATCCAAGATCACTCGAAAAGTTGCATTGCCATCTGCCGGGCAAACCGAATAGCCTGGACAGCCGAGTTCCCGAATTGAGCGGATCTCTTGCACAAGGCATGAGTAGCGCTGCGGTTGCCGCAACATCAGCAAACGGGGCTTAAACGAAAAAGAGGTGCAACCCCAAGGGTCACACCTCAATATCTATGGAGATCAGTTATCGGACTGATCACGCTTCCGCTGGTTCCATTTTTCCTCTAGGCCTGAAAGGAACTGCGAATTATTCTTGGATGCAGACGCTGATCCTGCCCCAGTGGAGGGACCAATTTTTCCCGTAGCCGATTTAGTCAGGGCAAGCAGCACGCCCGCGAACATCACCGCGAAGCCGAGAACGCCGACGATGATGATGTGCTGCGAGATTCCAAAGATAAGTCCCGCAAGGCCAACGATTACCAGCAAAATGCCCAGAGCGATATTGCGGGTCGACAAACGTCCCGTGCCCGCTGGACCTTTCATGCTGGAAGCGAAGCGACGGTCTTCATGCAGCTGCTTTTCCAACTGCTCCAACAAACGCTGCTCGTGTTCCGATAGCGGCATCGTCTTCTCCTTCCAAAGGCAATCTCGACGGTCATCCACCGTCTTCAAGTTCAACGTCGCGTCGATGGGAATAGTTCCCCGGATTCAATTGAACTTACTTCAAGGATAGACTCTTTTGCACTCGCCCTGCTAGTTGATCTTCCCCACTGTCCAGATATCCATACGTTCTACACAGAATGTGTTTATTCCTTGGGCCGCAGAAAACGCGCTGGGGTCACGATGGACTGCGGAAACCTCTGTCCTATCTGGTCAGCAATGCGTTCTGCTTCGCGGGCTTTCTCCTCGCGGGGGTCCAAGCTAAATTGCAGACCCAACTCGTAATCTTGCAATCTTTCAGCTTTCACGCCGATAAGCCGGACTGGTTGAGCCAACGGAGTCAATTTTCGCAGAAGGGCCAGCGCGGACTCGCAGATTTTCGTTGATGAATCTGTTGCCGCGGCGAGCGCCTTCGAACGCGTGATTCCAGAAAAGTCCTTGTATTTGATCTTCAGCCCGACGCCGTTGGCTGACTTGCCCTGCTGCCGCAGCCGCTGTCCGACCTTATGGCTTAGCCGCAAAAGTTCACCCTCAAGCTCCTGGTGATCGGTGATATCCACAGCGAAGGTATGTTCGGTAGAAATGCTCTTCTCATCCCGGCTAACCTCCACTGGGCGGTTATCTATCCCCCTGGAGAGCAGATGCAATGAGCGTCCGTGTTCCCCCAATCGGCTAATCAATCTTGCTTCTGGCTCTCCAGCCAGCTGCCCCACGGTCTCAATGCCCAAGGAGTGGAGCTGATTCGCGGTACTCTTTCCCACGCCCCACATTTTCGACACTGGTAATTCGTGCAGGAATTCCTCGGTTCGCTCGGGTGCAACTACAGCCATGCCGTCAGGCTTGGAATACGTCGAGGCGAGTTTTGCAACGAATTTATTCCTTGCAATACCCACGCTGGCCGGCAGTCCCATTTCTTTACGAATATATGCGCGGATTTCCTGAGCGATCTGCACCGGTCCGCCAAGCATGCGCATGCTCCCGGTAACGTCCAGGAAAGCTTCGTCAACGCTGACTTGTTCAACTAGCGGCGTCAAAGTGTGGAAGTACTCCATGATCCGGGCCGAGGCCTCCGAGTACTTGTGATGGCTCGGCTCGATAACGGTAGCTTCCGGTAGCAGCGGAATGGCTTGGCTCATCGGCATGGCCGAATGGATCCCGCGAGCGCGGCAATCGTAGGAGGCAGAGAGCACGACGCTGCGCCCTGAGGGATGGCCGACAATCACTGGCTTGCCCACCAGGTCAGGGCGGTCCCGCAGTTCCACCGAAACGAAGAAGGCGTCCATGTCGACATGCAAGATTGCACGATCCGTCATTTCAACTCCTCTCCCCTCGTACGGCTGCACCACCAGCTTACTCGAATGTATATTCGGATTCTGTTCGCACCCCGCATATAGGAGTGCCTACTTCTTCAGCCGGAAAACACCGGTAGAGTTGTTGCTAGCCACTAGTTGATTACCCGTAGAAATGATTTTGCATGTCGATGCCTGATTCCGTGCCGGCCCTCAACACTGAAGCCCAGAGCTTGAGCCGTACCTACACTTCTGACGTTGCTCAGCTATTGGAGGAATTCCTGGCGGCGAAAAGCGATGAAGTTGGTCAGATCACCACCAGCGCCGTCGAAATCGTCAATGCGATCACGTCATTGACCCGTGGAGGCAAACGGCTTCGTGCCCTGTTCGCATTCTGGGGTTACCTCGGCGCAGGCGGCCAGGCCGATGAACGCGACATCGTCCGACTCGGGGTCGCCTTGGAGCTCTTCCAAGGAGCCGCGCTGATTCACGATGACATCATCGACAATTCAGATACCCGACGCGGTCAGCCAAGCGTCCACAAGCGCTTCGAGGCCCAGCACCAGCAACTAGGACTTTCGGGTAGCGCAACGAACTACGGCATGGCCAGCGCAATCCTGACTGGCGACCTATGCCTGTCATTGAGCGAGGAAGTTTTCTCGGGGATTGCTTCACTCACCGAGCGGGCACGAACTATCTTCAATCAAATGCGCACCCAGGTGATGGCCGGACAGTACCTTGATGTGCTGGAAGAGTCTGCCGGGCCTGCCTACGATCCAAAGGAAGCGGTCAAGCGCGCACGCACTATTGTGCGCTTCAAGTCCGCGAAGTACTCCACCGAAAATCCTTTCTTGCTCGGTGGCGCACTTGCCGGGGCCAGCGAAGGGCTAATGGAGCACTACTCTGCATTCGCCCTTCCTCTGGGCGAAGCATTCCAGCTACGCGACGATGTTCTGGGTGTATTTGGCGATCCAGAAGTTACCGGGAAGCCAACCGGCGGCGATCTACTAGAAGGTAAGCGCACCGAATTAATTGCCCACGCCCTCTTGCTATCAAGCTCCGAAGAACAAGACTTCATCCAGAGTCGCCTCGGTGCTGTGGATCTCAGCCAAGAAGAAGTGCGGCGGTTAAGCAATATTCTGCGCGATAGCGGCGCCTTGGCAACAACCGAGCAGAGCATTAGCGCATTGACTACCCAATCAGATCTCGCCCTGAACGCATTGCAAGTCACGCCCCTCGCCCTAGCGGGACTGCAGCAGCTCAGTGACGCAGTGACAAAGAGAAGTAAATAGCGAGTCGTTACTAAAACATAACAAAAGGTCTCAACCATCCACATGACATGGATTACGGTTGAGACCTTTTGATATTACAGACGCTAGTTCTCTCGGGCCCTTACCAGCCCAGGGCCTGCGCCCTGCGACGAATTTCTGTTTTACGTCCTGTACGCAAAGCGTTCATTGGAGTGCCGGGCAGCGATTCATCCTCAGTGAACAACCAAATAATCGATTCTTCATCGGAGAAGCCGGAATCCAAAAGTACCGAAAGGGTACCCTTCAGGCTTTCCACCACCACACCGTCTTGGAGAAAATCTGCGGGGATCGAACGGACATTGCGAGCGCCAATTCTCAACGAAACAATGGCACGCTCGTCCAGCAGTCGGTGCACGCGGCGAATATCTACATCTAATTCTTCAGCCACATCGGGCAGGGTCAGCCACTGGCCGACGAGATCTACGGTTTCCTTCACCCCTTAAGGTTCCCACAAATTCCTGATCCGCGCAGAAATTTGGATGAAACTCACCTCAGCAGTTCCCATGAGTCACAGTAGTAGTGTAAATTTTCTTGTATCACTTTGATAACAATTGCATCACAGACAACATGAGGAACGATTTTCCCTTTGTTACCTGCGGAGCAAAGCCCGTTATTTTCACCGTATAAATGAGGATTGACTCCATGCCCCACGAATCCAAACATGCTTCCAAGCATGCGTTAGGCGTTGTAGCAGGCGCGGCCATTCCCGCTGCGGTCATCGGTAGCCTCGCCTTAGCTCCCGCGGCGCAGGCAGCACCGACGACTGTTCCTAACACCTCAGGAAGCTTTGCCAAGGCGGTAACTCCAGAAACCATCAAGGTAGCTGAAGACCAGATCAAGGCCCACCTGATTGCTTCACGTGTATCTACGCTGGGCTTGCCAGCTAAACGAGATGTTTCCGAAATCAAGATCCCGGCAGGCGCGTCCCTATGGAGCATCGCTCGGGAATATGACACAACGGTATCTGAGCTGAAGAAGCTCAATAATCTTAAGAACGATTCAATCATTGCCGGCAAGTCCCTCAAGGTCTCCGGTCATGCTTCAAAGAGCAGCTCCAAGGGCAAGTCCTCGAGCTCATCATCGTCGAGCACCACCAGTTACACCGTCAAGAACGGTGACACCCTCAGCGGCATTGCGAGCAAGCACGATATGAGCTTGTCTGATCTGCTGAGCAAGAATGACATCTCGGCAAGCAAGGTGATCTTCCCTGGCAACAAGCTGACGGTCAAGGGTTCGTCGTCGAGCTCCAGCAGTACAACGCATTCGAAGAAGTCCTCTTCTTCCTCGGGTTCTTCGACCTACACCGTAAAGAGCGGTGACACCCTCGGAAGCATCGCCATCAAGCACAACATGAGCTTGTCTTCGCTCCTGAGCAAGAACGATATTTCGGCCAGCAAGGTGATTTTCCCGGGCGACAAGATCAAGGTCAAGGGCTCTTCGTCCTCCGGCTCTTCGTCGAAGTCCACCCCGAAGAAGTCCTCCTCTTCAGCTTCGTCAAGCTACACCGTCAAGTCCGGTGACACGCTCAGCGGCATCGCGGCTAAGCACGGCATGAGCTTGTCCGATTTGTTGAAGATCAATGACATCTCGGCCAGCAAACCGATCTTCCCAGGCAGCAAGATCAAGGTTTCGGGCGGCTCGTCGTCGAGCTCCTCGCCGAAGAGCACTGCTGCGCCCAAGGCCAAGGCCAAGACTTCGACCTACACCGTCAAGTCCGGCGATACCCTCAGTGGCATCGCTACCAGCCACGACATGAAGCTGGCTTCCCTGCTCGACTTGAACCCCGAGTACAGCTCCAGCACTCCTCTGAAGATCGGCGCAAAGCTGAAGGTTTCGGGCTCCTCGGTGGCACCGTCGGGGCAGGTGAAGAAGCAGAAGATCGGCAACACCTTCGCCGGTCGTACCTATGAAGATCATGTGGTGCGCGATGCTAACTCGAACAAGGATTACCTTGACTCGATCAGTGTCCCGAGCCGCAGCGAGATGCAGGCCCTGATCCGTTCCACTGCCAAGAGCATGGGCGTTGACCCTGCTCTGGCAATGGCTCACGCTTACCAGGAGTCTGGCTTCAACATGCGTGCAGTCTCCCCTGCTAACGCCGTTGGCGCGATGCAGGTACTGCCAAGCACCGGTGACTGGATTGCATCGGTCATTGGCCAGGACCTGAACGTCCTGAACCCACGCGATAACGTTGTCGCTGGCGTCGCAGTTATTGCCTACAACTTGGACAACACCGACAACCTGGACGACGCAATCGCCTCGTACTACCAGGGGCTGGCCGGAGTTCGCAACAACGGCATGTACGAAGACACCAAGCATTATGTAGCCAGCATCAAGGCTCATATGAAGAATTACCGCTAAACAGCTAAAGGAGAGGCGCGTCAAACACAATGTGTTTGACGC
>NZ_JBOGEG010000039.1:0-32968 GCF_050701915.1 Glutamicibacter sp.
GGATGCTGCCGGCCCGCTGCCTATGGGCGTGCAAGGTGCATCGGCCTACAGGTCGGCGGTGGCCTTCCACGCTGAGTGCACGGCACCGTGGATGTAGTTGACCGTGCTGGCATCGCCGATGACATCGACGCTGAATCCGGCACCACGCAGCTGATCGGCTACCGGTGCGGCACTGGTGGTGCCATCGGCATAGATGACCATGTCGGCCGGGGCGCTGAACTGCTCTTCGCCTTCGGACCATTCCACGGTCTTCTCGGTGATGCGGGTGACCGAGACATTGCGGTGGATCTTCACGCCATGCGCGAGATTGTCCTTGACCGCGGTCCAGCGGCGCGGCATGGCCAGCGGCAAGCCCAGCTGCTGGCTCTCATGGACCAGGGTGACGTTGCGGCCGCGTTCGGCCAGGAACTCTGCCAGTTCCAGGCCCACCAGCGAGCCGCCGATGACTACAACGTCCTTGCCCATTGGCAGCCAGAACTTGGTGAACTGGCGAACGAATTCCGGGGACTTGGTCAAGCCCGAGAGCCGTCCGAGCTTGCCCATGGTGCTCAGCACCAGTCCGGCTTCCTCGGCCGTAGCGGTACCCAGCATCATGGCGCGCAGGGTGTCGCCGGTCTGCACGTTGGGCAGGTCTCCGCCCGGCATGTCCGGCTTTGGACGCACGGCGCCGGTAGCGACAATGACGTGGTCCGGGTTCAGCTCCCGGATGGTTTCCACGGTGGCTGGGGTATTGAGCTTCACCGCGACCCGCAGGCGCTTGAGCTCGGATTTCAGCCAGCGCAGCAGGCGCTCGTTATCCGGGGTGGTCATGGTGGAGAACCACATGGTCCCGCCCAAGCGGTCGGCCTTGTCGATGATGGTTACGCGGTGCCCGCGCTCGGTGAGCAAGCGTGCGCTCTCCATGCCCGAAGGGCCCGCGCCAACCACAACAACATGCTTCGAGGCGCTTGCCGGCTTCAGTGGCAGCAGCTTCTCGTTGCCCAGCGCCGGGTTCACCGCGCAGAACGGGGTGTCATCGAAGAAGTTCTCCGCCACGCACAGGTAGCAGTTGATGCATGGGCGCACCTGGTCAAGCTTTCCGTCGCGCAGCTTGTTGGGAAGCTCTGGGTCGGCCAGCAGCTGGCGTCCCATGGCGGCGAAGTCCACCTTGTTCTGGGCGATCGCCTTCTCGGAAACGTCCGGGAGCATGCGGCCCACGGCGATCACCGGAATGGAAACGTGCTTCTTGATCTCCGCTGCATTCTCCAGATAGGCCCCGACCTTGTTCGGCAGCGGCCCGTCGGTGAAGTTGTCGAAGGGGTTGCGTCCCCAGCCGGTCACGTGGATTCCGTCAGCGCCTGCGGCTTCGAACATCTTTGATGCCTCGATGGATTCGGCAAGGCTCAACGCGCCCTCCTGGCCGTATTCCTCTCCGGCCACGCGCACCAGGATCGCCAGGGAATCTCCCACGCGTTCCTTGACAGCGGCGATGACCTGGCAGGCCAGGCGGGCACGGTTTTCCAGCGAGCCTCCGTACTGGTCGGTGCGTAGGTTGTCGCGCTGGTTCAGGAAGACGCCGAGGATGTAGCCGTGTGCCGCGTGGATCTCGATGGCGTCCGCTCCGCCCTTGGCTACGCGTTCTGCTGCGTCGGCCCAGGCGGCGATCAGCCAGTCGATGTCCTCTTGGGCCATCTCGTGGTAGCTGGCTTGCCTGCCCTTGGTGGCAGCGCCCATCTTGGCGAGTTCCTCGGGGGTGCAGTCGGCCAGCGCGGTCATGGAGTAGCTGTAGTCCGGCTTGTTCGGCGCCATGAGCGGACGGCCGTTGGCGGTATCGACGCGTGCTACCTTGCCGTGGTGGGTGGACTGGATGCACAGCTTGGAGCCTGCAGCGTGGATGGCGTCAGCCAGAGCCTTGATGCCCGGGATGTACTTGTCGTCTGACAGCCCCGGTTCCTTCATCGAGGCCGCTCCGTAAGGGAAGGCGATAGCGCATGCGCCGGTGATGACCAGTCCGGCTCCGCCTGCGGCACGCGCGACATAATGGTCGATTTCCGATTGCTCGATTTCACCGCCCTCGGAAACGTTCATGTCCATCGCCGGAAGGACAATGCGGTTAGCGGTGCTCATGGGCCCGATCCGGCCCTCTGACATTAGGTGGGGGAAAACCTTGTTGCTCATGGCAACATAATACCGGCGGAAAATACTCCGACTTTCGCGAGGAGGCTCTCAGAATTGGAATTAGTGCAACGAAGTTTAATTACTTGATCAAATTCGGCCAAGTCATCGCTACTGAGAAAATTCTGATCGATCCTAATTCCAGCAGAAAGTCTGCGAAAAGAAATTCTGTTTCCCTTGCCTAAGTCAACGATAATTAATTTCCATATATGGGTATTATTAGACGCTTCAGCGGATGCCAAAAAGTGACCTGCATCACCGCGACGGTAGGCTGGAAGCATGTACTGGGAAAATATTGTCTTCGATGCCGAGAGTCCGAAGCAGCATGGAGAATTCTGGGAGAATCTGCTCAAGAGCCAAATGCTGACCGATGACGCCGGCGGCTATGAAACCCGCCTGCAGTTGCCCGGGTCGCGTTACCTGGATTTGTGCTTCCCCACGGTCCAGGACCCGGACCGGGCTCAACAGCGCGTGTACCTGATCCTCGGAACCGGCGCCCATCTCACCCAACGCCTTGGCAACGCGCACCAGGATGCATTGGAATCCAGGCTCGATGCCGCTGGAAACGAATTTCTGCTCAGTGCCCGCGACGAGGAAGCAAGCGGCTTGGTGCTCGAAGCCCTGCAACTGGCCTGCGCTGACCCGGCTGACGATGCAGAATTCTGGAAGCAGCTGCTTGGCTGGGAAATCGTAGCGCGATCCCCAATGGCTCTGGCCCATCCATCAGGGGCGGGCCCTCGACTGGTCCTTGTCAGCGAAGGTTCACCCAAGGCTACGGCGAAGAATGCGATCCACCTGGATCTGCGTCTTGAGCAGGTGGAGAGCATGGAGGACGCGCTTGGAACCATACGCGCCTTGGGCGGCAAAGAACTGGACAGGCCATGGGGCACGCTGCCATGGCGGGTATTCCAGGACCGCTCTGGAAATGAATTCTGCGTCCTGCCAGCGTCGCCATCCCACCGGTGATTGAACCAGCAAGGCTCCGGGACCACCAAGCGCGGTCATCGGCACTACCAAAGGAAGAAAGTGCAACCACACCGAGGCAATGAGCACACCCTGGCAGTTCTCCCGAGGTGGTCGCGCCCCGGGATCGTGGTGCTGGCGCTCCTGCTCGCAACTGCCACCCATTTGCTGGCACAACTGTACTGGCCCTCGGGGCTGCTGGCGGACGCCACGCAGATCCTGCTGATGCCGCTGCTGGCAGGAACAGTTCTCGCCCTCACCACCTCGCCGCGTGGCAAACTGATCCGGCTCGTGCTGATAGCCCTCTTCTTCTCCTGGGCTGGCGACACCTTGCCCCGGTTCATGGACGGCGACCCTGCATTCCTGGCCATGGTTAGCGCATTCCTGATCGCGCAGTTCTTCTACATCGCCGCCCTGGCACGATATTGGAAATCCTCGATACTGCGCCATTGGTGGATGCCGCTTCCTTACCTTGCCGCTTTTGCCGTCTTGCTGGTCCTCTGCTCACCCGGTGCAGGAGCGCTGCTCGCCCCGGTGATCATCTATGGCCTGGCGCTGATAGCGATGGCCATCCTCAGTACCGGACTGGGACCGATCGCGGGCTTCGGCGGCGCAATATTCTTCCTCTCCGATTCCTTGATCGCCCTGCGCTCATTTACGGATATCGGCATCTCTGGAATGGGATTCTGGATTATGCTCACCTATGTAGCTGGCCAAGGGATGATCAGCTACGCTGCAAGCCAACGCGAGGCACAGGAGAAAAGCACGGTGAAATGCAGGTAACCCCAAGGAGCAGGATCCCGTTGTTCATGGTGCATGGCAACGGAGTAGACCACCGCATTCTCAAGCCGCTGGAAGCAGAGCTGGAGAACGCGCAGATCTTCGACTTGCACTACATCGACCTGCCTGGGTTCGGGACCTGCCCGCCGCTTGGGAACCGCGGGGGACTGCCAGAACTTGCAACATGGTTGGAGGAGCTGATCAGGCAAACCGCGGGAGAGAGGCGATTCGCGCTGCTGGGCAACTCCCTTGGCGCCTTGCTCTGCCAGGAGATGGCCGACAGGTTTCCCGGCCAAACCCAGGGGCTATTCCTCCTGGCCCCAGTGGTCTTTCCCGATGCCGCGCAGCGCACTGTGCCGCAACCGCAGGTAGCAGTCGAGAATCCCGGGCTGCTGGCCCAGCTTGATCCCCGCCAAGCGCAGCAATTCTCCGATATCGCCGTGGTGCAATCGCCGCAGTCATGGCAGAGCTTCGCGCAGTGGGTGCTGCCCGGGCTGGAATGCGCGAATTTGCGATCCATGGCCAAGCTTTCCAAGCGCTACTTCCTGGATCCACTGCCCGTGGAGCGTGAAAGCCAGCTGGATATTCCGGTAACAATCCTGTGCGGGAAACAAGACCACATCACCGGGTACCTGGATCCCGAGCGGCTGGCCCACCGATACCCTTCGCTGAGAATCTGCGTGCTTGATTCTGCGGGGCATAACGTGCACCTTGAACAGCCCGAGCAAGTCGCCGTCGAATTGCGGGGCTGGGCCCAACGCACGGGCCGCATGAATGCGCCAGCTTGAGCCGGAGAAAAGGCGCAAGCGGGTGTGCCGCAATGATCGATGAAAACTTGAGGAAACGCTGGCATCCAGCTACATTTCCAATCAGCAAGTACGGATTTGCTTGAGCATGAAGGAACATGGCGTGGAAGAAGTTCTCGTGCTGCGCGAGCTGGTGAGCGTGGATGAAGTGCCTGACCTGTTGGACATCTGGCGCAGTTCGGTGGAGCGCCGGGGCGACTTCCTCTCGGCTGCGGATATTGATGCCGTGGCCGTCGCCTTGGAAGTAGTCTATAGCCAGGCGGTGACCGTCAGGATTGCCCAGCAAGGTCAGCGCATTGTGGGCTTTGCCGCATGGAGCGCTACACGCATCGAGCTGCTCTGGGTGCGGCACAGCGATCGCCAGAAGGGCGTAGGGCGCATCCTGCTGGATGCGATCATCGCCAGTACTCCTGGCATCAGCATTCATCTGGATTGCCAGCGCCAGCCTGCCATTGCGTTCTTTGCCGACTGCGGGTTCGAGCCCGTTCCCGGGGGACCTGAAGCGTTGCCGCAACGAGTCGTGTTGCGCCACATGTAATCTTCAACCTGGATCGTGGCACGATAGATTCATGAGTGAAAATAGCCGTGAAATCCGTGAAGTCAGCATCGAACGCGTCGAAGCACGCAAGTACAAGGCCACCAGCCTCGAATCGGGTGCCAGCCTTGAATTCGGCCAGGGCGAAGGGCTGCTGACCCCGGTGGAGTTGCTGCTTGCTGCCATTGCCGGGTGTTCGGCCATTGATGTTGATGTGGCGACTACCCGGAGAAGCGAGCCCGAGAAGTTTGAAGTCAAGGCGGGCGGCTACAAGGTCTCTGAGGACTCGGCGAGCCGGATGGAGGACATTCATCTTGGCTTCGATTTGAAGTTCCCCGATACCGACGAAGGCCGCAAGGCAGCCGGCATGGTGGAGCGCATCGTCAAGCTGTCCCATGACAAATACTGCACGGTTTCCCGCACCGTTGAACTAGGCGCTTCGGTACAGAGCGAAATCATCAACTAAGCAACAGGACTTCCATCAAATCCCAGATTGATAAAGGTCAATGGCTGAATCCGCAATAGTTTCCAAGGCAATTCACGGGTTCGAGCGCAGTTGCGAACTTTCCAACATTGCGTGGATTAGTTGTCAGCAGTATCCGATTGTTCGGAATTCGTTGAATTGATCAAGATCTAGTCAGGTTTTCGCAATTCGAACTGTGTAAGTCCATTGATTCAAGCTGGGAGTATGGGTCTTTGCCCTAGTCAGCGGAGAACCTTCATCGTAGGGTCGGATTGTCCCTACGTTGAAGGAGCAGCAATGCAGTCTGAGAACGTTTTAGGCAATATCGACTGGGCGTCGATGCTACAAAAGGTTGGCATCGCGCTAATCATCCTCATCATTACGTGGCTTGTTGCGCGCATAGTTCGTTGGGCTGCCGCCAAGTTGGTGAACAGGGTGAAGTTCCTGCAAAAGCAGGGCAATGACGGAGAACAAATAGGCCAATCCCTGGGCAAGGTCGCGGGGTTGATTGTCTGGCTCTTCGGCCTCGTGGCAATCCTGCAAGTCTTCGCGCTATCTGAAGTGCTATCGCCGGTGCAGGGCCTGCTCGGCGGCGTCATGGCCTTCATTCCCAACCTCATCGGTGCGGGCTTCATCTTCTTCATTGGCTACGTAATCGCGAATATCGTTCGCCAGCTGCTGAAGACCGGTTTGGGAACTGTCGATTTCAGCGGGCTGGTCCGCAAGGTCACCCCAGGCAACGAACCAGTGGATGAAGTTCAGTCTCGCGAATCCCAAGCGAAGATCGTTGACATCATTGCCAACATCGTTTTCGCCTTGATCCTGCTGGTCGTCGCAATTTCGGCTCTGCAGGTCTTGGGCATCGCGGCAATTTCGGTACCTGCTCAGCAGATGCTGCAGCTGGTCTTCACCGCAATCCCACAGGTCATCATGGCCTTGGCGCTCTTGGCAGTGGGTATTCTGATTGCTAAGTTCGTCGGCCAGCTACTTGAATCCACCCTCCATGGCGTGGGTACCGACACTGTTGTTGCCCAGTGGGGCGTAGTTCCCGAGGGCAAGAGCGCTTCGGGAATCATCGCTGGCATCGTCAAGATTGCTATCGTGCTGTTCTTCGGCGTGATGGCAGCCCAGATGCTGAACTTCCCAGCGATTACCAACATCCTCAATGAAATCCTGGCCCTGGGCGGCAAGATCCTCTTCGGCGCAGCAATAATCGCCGCAGGTTTCGTTATCGCCAACGTTATTGGCCGCTTCTTGGGTGACACCACCGCTTCAAAGATCATCCGCTACACGGCAATTGCGCTGTTCGTAGCAATGGGCCTGAAGTACATGGGTATCGCCGATTCGATCATCAACATGGCCTTCGGTGCAATCGTCATTGGCGCAGCTTTGGCAGCGGCTCTGGCCTTTGGCCTCGGCGGTCGTGATGCTGCGGCTCGCACGCTGAGCAAGGTGGAGGCCAATCAGACCACCAATGGCCCGGACTCGACGCCACCGGCATCGAACCCAGGCATCTAACCACTAATCACAAAACTTGAGGGACAGATAAAAAGTCGCGGAATCCAAGCTCGGATTCCGCGACTTTTTTGATGCCCGCCAGGCTACCGTTGCGTGCCCCATGGCAAGGGCGTGACGGCAGAGCCGCGATCGGTACGCAACCGTGCGTAGGTGTGCACATCAATACGTTCT
Organism: Glutamicibacter sp.; assembly: GCF_050701915.1. NCBI lineage: Bacteria > Bacillati > Actinomycetota > Actinomycetes > Micrococcales > Micrococcaceae > Glutamicibacter > Glutamicibacter sp. Next base: position 7,391 of record NZ_JBOGEG010000039.1, read on the forward strand.
CCAGCAACCAGGAACTTGCCCCGCTCGACACCTTCGTGCAGGAAGCCGTTGCTTTCTGCTACATGCTTCGACCCGGGATTATTTGCCCGCAGGCCCAGCTCCAAGCGGTAAAGGCCCAGCTCGTCGAACAGGTAATCCGCCAAGGTTGCCACCGCTCTAGTGGCCAGCGACCTGCCCCGGTAATTCTGGTTCATCCAATACCAGACCCACGCGTTCTGATTTTCCGGATCTACCGTACCGCACACCAAGCCAACCAGCCGATCTCGATATGCGATGGCCAACGCCTGCTGGCGGTCCCCGGCCTCCAGCAGTGCGCGCACGTACGATTCGGCCTTTTGCGGGGAATCGGCGTCGCCCTGGCGCTTCATGTCGGGGTTCGAGGAAAACGCCTCAAAGACGGCGTCGGCATCCGAAAGGCGCAGCCATCGCACCGAGAATTCAGCGTCGGCAGGCTCGGCTTCCTTCGGTCCTGCAGGGGAAAGTGGCCGCGCGGCGGCCGTGCCCTGGTGGAAGAGCAGCTGCCAGCGGCCCTGCTCATGGATCCACAGCGAACTGCGCTCGCTGGGGGAACCAGAAAGCAACCTCCAGCGCAGCAGCACCAGCTGATCTGCAAGCTGGATAGCCACCGGGCTTTCGACCGTCAACGAGCCCGCATCCCGTGCCGGCTCCTGGGCAAGCTGGGCAATGATGGCCTCGCGATCATAGGTTCGCCCGCTGGCTCCCACCTCGGCGAACCGAGGATGCAAGCGTCGTTCCAATTGCGCCTGGCTATGGCGTTGGCTGGATTCCAGGAGTTCTTGCTCCAACGAGATGATGGCGTTGGACAGCGCAGAACCCTGGGGAAGCGCGATAGGGAAATCATGGGATGCCATGTCAGCAAGTACATCACAGAAGATGACGGATCTGCATTCAATAAAGTTCGCCTTTATGAGCTGCATCATGCTTATAATCGCAGTAATCCGCGGGAGCCTGAATCGACCAGGCTGAGAGGGCACCGAGCCGACCGCTACACCTGATGCGGGTCATGCCGCCGTAGGAAGGAAGCGTGCCCTTGTGCATGTCAACATTGTTGGCGCCGGGATTATTGGCCTGGCCGTCGCGTTCGAGCTGGAATCACGCGCACACACCGTCACTCTCATCGATCCAGCACCCGGTCAAGGTGCAAGCTACGCAGCGGCAGGAATGCTGGCCCCGGCAGCCGAAACGGTCTGGGGCAATGGCCCGCTGCACCAGCTGCTGGCCGCCTCGAATGCCGCCTATCCGCAATTCATCGAGCACATCGAATCGGTCACCGGGCAACGCCCGGACTACCTGCAAAACTCCACCCTCGTTGTCGCCGCAGAGCCTGCTGACCGCGAAGCCCTGCATGAGCTGACCGAACTGCAAATATCCCTGGGCCTATCAGCGCAAAAGCTCCTGCCCAGCCAGGCCCGCAAACTTGAACCAGCTTTGGCCGCCAATATTTCCGGCGCGGTCCTGTGCCAAGATGACCACCAAGTCGACCCTCGCTCCATCGTCAAGATCCTCTTGGAGCATCTGCGTCCGCACCTCATCGAGGAACGGGCGCAGGCCCTGGTGACCGACGGGAACCGGATCACCGCAGTGCGCACCGCATCGGGCCGAATCCTCGAAGCAGAGCAAACCATCGTGGCCACCGGTCTTGGCACACTTGGTGGCCTGAAAGAACTTCCACTGCGCCCGGTCTACGGGGACATCCTCCGGATCCAGGGGCCAGCAGGCCCGCCGCTCATCACCCGCACCATCCGCGGCATCGTGCACCGGGAGCCGGTGTATCTCGTGCCGAGAAAAGACGGCAGCCTCGTCCTTGGAGCCAGCGTTCGAGAAGACCGGCAACCGGCAGTGAACATTGGCGCCATGCACCTGCTGCTGGACAATGCGCGAAAGCTAGTCCCCGGCATCAGCGACTGCACGCTGAACGAGGCAACTGCCCGGGCACGTCCCGCCACGCCAGATGACCGGCCGCTGCTTGGGCGCCTTGATCCGGGCCTGCTGCTCTGCACCGGGTACTCCCGGCACGGCGTCCTGCTGGCCCCGCTGGGCGCAATGCTCACCGCGGATCTCGTCCACGGCAACCAAACCCACCCCTTGCACCAAGCTGTGGATCCCCACCGCTTTGCGAAAGCAAACTAGACAACTCACCGAACGGAGCAACAACCATGAAAAGCATTGGCATCAATTTCAATTCCCGGCAACTGAACCTGGACGAGGGGACCACCCTTCGCGAATTCATCAGCACGCAGATCGGCAAAGCACTGGACGCCAACTCGATGGCCGGTGACGGCAGCAAGCTCGGAGTTGCCGCCGCCGTCGATGGCGCTGTCATTCCACGCAGCGCCTGGAATAGCTACCTGCTGGCCGAAGGGCACAGCATTGAACTCGTTACCGCAGCCCAGGGAGGCTAGGCATGGAAACGCGCAACATCACCGACCTGGACATCCACAGCGACCCATTCCGGATCGCCGGACGCACCCTATCCTCGCGCTTGATCCTCGGCACCGGGGGAGCGAGTTCGCTGACTACCCTGGAAAGTGCCCTGCAGGCCTCCGGAACGGAACTGACCACGGTGGCCATCCGCCACTTCTCGGCGGCCGGTGCGGGCAACGTGTATGAACTGCTGCAGCGCAACAATGTGATTGCACTGCCCAACACCGCCGGATGCTTCACCGCCCGCGATGCGATCCTCACCGCGCACCTGGCCCGTGAAGCGCTGGAAACCAATTGGGTCAAGCTCGAAGTCATTGCCGATGAGCACACGTTGCTCCCTGACCCGCTGGAACTGCACGCAGCTACCGAGCAATTGGTGGCCGACGGGTTCCAGGTCTTCGCCTACACCAATGATGATCCGGCACTTGCCAAACGCCTGCAGGAAGCCGGCGTTGCGGCAATCATGCCGGCCGGCGCGCCGATCGGCTCGGGCCTGGGGATCTTGAATCCGCACAATATTTCCACCATCGTCTCGCGCGCGCAGGTGCCGGTGATCCTTGACGCCGGGGTGGGCACCGCCTCGGATGCGGCCCTGGCCATGGAACTCGGCTGCGACGCGGTGCTGCTGGCCAGCGCGGTGACCCGGGCGCACAACGCGCCGCTCATGGCCAGGGCCATGAAAGATGCGGTGCGTGCCGGGCGCGCCGCACGGCTCGCTGGCCGGATCCCGCGCCGAGATACCGCACTGGCATCCTCGCCGGCCGAAGGCATGATGCAGACACTGGTCGGTGACTTCTCGTGAGCCAGCCAGCATTGGTAGCACCCGGCGCGGAACTGGAACCGGAAGAACTGGCGCGTTACTCCCGGCACTTGTCCCTGCCCGGGGTGGGCGAAGAAGGGCAACGCCGCATCGCCAATGCCAAGGTGCTGGTCATCGGAGCCGGGGGCTTGGGCAGCCCCATTGCCAGCTACCTGATCGCTGCGGGGATCGGCGCCCTCGGGGTCGTGGACGACGACACCATCGAACTGTCCAATCTGCAACGCCAAACCATGCACCGGCAACAGGATGTAGGCCGCCTGAAAGTGGATTCGGTGCGGCGGATGGCCCACGAGCAGAACCGGAACGTCCAGATCATCGCCGTCGATGAAAAGTTGGATGAAACCAACGCCGTGGCACTTTTCAGTGAATATGACTTGGTCATCGACGGCAGCGACAACTTTGCCACACGGTACCTGGCCAATGATGCCGCGGAAATCACCGGCACCCCATTGGTGTGGGGAACCCTCTTCCAGTTCTCCGGGCAGGTGTCCGTCTTCGATCCGCGCACCGGTCCGATGCTGCGTGATCTTTTTCCTGAAATCCCCGACGCGGACTCAGTGCCCAGCTGCGCCGAAGGAGGAGTCTTTGGCGCACTGTGCGGGGTTATCGGTTCGGTGATGTGCACCGAGGCACTGAAGCTCATTACCGGGATCGGCACCACACTGAGTGGGAAACTTTGGCTCTACGATGCCCTGGAAGCCAACGTGCGGACCCTCGGCTTTGCCCGGGATCCGCAACGTGAGCCCGTGACCGGGCTGGGGGAGTACCAACCTGTTTCCTGCGCTATCGAAGGGCATGCCCCGGAGCTCACGGTTCAGCAGCTAGCAGAGCTGGAAGCAGGTGAACCGGTATTGCTGGTGGATGTGCGTGAAGCCTGGGAACGCGACATCATTGCGATCCCGCATAGCCAGCACCTTCCGCTCGCACAGCTGAAAGAACGCGGACTGGGAAAGCTCGCGCGCAGCGCTTCGGCGGTCGTATTCGTGTGCAAAACCGGCGTCCGTTCACAGCAGGCGGCGCGGGTCACCATTTCCGATTCGAAGGCAGGCATCCCGGTGTACAGCCTCAGCGGCGGAACCGTGGAATGGGCCAGGCAAGTGCAGGGGCAACAGGTGGCCTACTAGGACGCAGCTTGTTCCGGGGAGGGCAATCCACCAGTGGCCGGATTCTTGGCTGCATGCTCCGCCGGGGCGGCAGCTGGCTACCACTACCGGTGCGGCCCGAACGGGGAACTCCAGGGAATACCAGCTGCGTCTGATTCCTGGAGCAACCTTGCTAGGACCGCACTCATGGGAGCCGAGTTAGCTCTGGCATACTGGCGCTATGACTTTGGAAAATGCGCTGGAGATCCGTGAATTGGAAAGCCAAGACGAACAGCAGGCCATCGATGCCCATCACTTGATGCTTGGCGAAGATTTCGAATTCATGCCCACCTGGTCTGCATCGGAGGCCTGGGAGGACTATGTCTACCGGATGAAGGCAGGGCGCCGCGGCGAGCACATCCCCGAAGGGTGGGTGCGCTCGGCGCTGTTCGCCGCCTTTGACGAGGGAGATCTGGTGGGTCGTGTTTCCGTGAGATACGAACTCAATGAGGGCCTGCTTCAGGTCGGCGGACATATCGGCTATGGTGTAGTTCCCGAGTATCGTCGCCGTGGTGTGGCACAGGAACTGTGTAAATTTGGGTTGCAGGAACTTCGCGAATCAGGAATTGAACATGCGCTGGTTACCTGTGATTCCGATAACATCGGTTCAAAATCCACCATTGAAAGATGCGGCGGATTGCTGGACGCGGAACTTCCCGAAATTGAAGTCAACCTTGGCCCTAGCAAGCTGCGTTTTTGGATACCAACGCGGTCAATCCGCTGAATTTTTCGCGACTGGTACATGAAATTCCTGTATGTTCTGACACAGATCAACAGACTATGAGTCTCGAGCGCGTAAACTGGATTGTTGGGTCGACTTTGGCCCCGACTCCACAGACCCAAATTTTCGAGCGGAAGTGAGCCTTCACGCATGTCAGCAAACACCATTACTCGCGATGAACTTCGCAATGTAGCCATCGTTGCGCACGTTGACCACGGCAAGACCACTATGGTCAACGCAATGCTCCAGCAGACTGGCGCATTCGACAGCCATGGTGAAACCGAAGACCGCGTGATGGACTCAGGTGAGCTGGAACGCGAGAAGGGCATCACCATTCTTGCTAAGAACACCACCGTGTTCTACAGCGGCCCAGCAGCCGAGGGCAAGAAGATGGTCATCAACGTCATCGATACCCCAGGCCACGCCGACTTCGGTGGCGAGGTGGAACGCGGCCTGTCCATGGTTGACGGCGTTGTTCTGCTCGTCGACGCATCCGAGGGCCCGCTGCCGCAGACCCGCTTCGTGCTGCGCAAGGCACTGAGCGCCAACCTGCCAGTAATCATCGTGGTCAACAAGACCGACCGCCCGGACTCCCGCATCGATGGCGTCATCTCCGACTCCATGGATCTGCTGCTGGGCCTGGCTTCGGACCTGGCTGATGAAGCTCCGGACCTGGATCTGGACGCCATCTTGAACGTTCCTGTGGTCTTCGCTTCGGGCAAGGCCGGCTACGCTTCGATGAACCAGCCAGTTGACGGCACCCTGCCGGACAACGAAGATCTTGAGCCGCTGTTCGAGACCATCATCAAGCACGTTCCTGCACCGACCTACACCGAAGGTGAAGTCCTGCAGGCCCACGTCACCAACCTTGACGCTTCGCCATTCCTTGGCCGCCTGGCTCTGCTGCGCATGATCAACGGCACCTTGCGCAAGGGCCAGCAGGTTAACTGGGCTCGCCAGGATGGCACCATGAAGCAGGTCAAGATCACCGAACTGCTTGCCACCCAGGGCCTGACCCGCGTTCCAGCTGAAGAAGCTGGTCCAGGCGAGATCGTTGCAGTTGCCGGTATCGAAGACATCATGATCGGCGAGACCCTCACCGACCTTGAGAACCCTAAGCCACTGCCACTGATCACCGTTGATCCACCTGCGATCTCGATGACCATCGGCATCAACACCTCGCCACTGGCTGGCAAGGTCAAGGGAGCCAAGGTCACCGCACGCCAGGTCAAGGATCGCCTGGACAAGGAACTGATCGGTAACGTTTCGCTGAACATCCTGCCTACCGAGCGTCCAGACGCTTGGGAAGTCCAGGGCCGTGGCGAATTGGCACTGGCCATCCTCGTTGAGCAGATGCGCCGTGAAGGCTTCGAGCTGACCGTTGGCAAGCCGCAGGTTGTTACCAAGATGGTCGACGGCAAGGTCCACGAGCCAATGGAACGCATGACCATTGACGTGCCGGAAGAGTACTTGGGTGCTATCACCCAGCTGATGGCATCGCGCAAGGGCCGCATGACCGACATGGCTAACCACGGCACCGGCTGGGTTCGCATGGAATTCATGGTTCCTGCACGTGGCCTGATCGGCTTCCGTACCCGCTTCATGACCGAAACCCGCGGCGCCGGCATTGCCGCTTCGCTGGCTGAAGGCTACGAGCAATGGGCCGGTCCGATCGAGTACCGCATCAACGGTTCGATTGTGGCGGACCGCGCTGGCGTGGTCACTCCGTTCGCGATGATCAACCTGCAGGAACGCATGAACTTCTTCGTGAAGCCAACCGAAGAGGTATACGAGGGCATGATTGTCGGCGAGAACTCGCGCGCCGATGACATGGACGTGAACATCACCAAGGAAAAGAAGCTCACCAACATGCGTGCAGCTTCCTCGGATAGCTTCGAGAACCTGACCCCACCGCGCAACCTGACCCTGGAAGAGTCGCTGGAATTCGCTCGCGAAGACGAGTGCGTTGAGGTTACCCCGGAAGCAATCCGCATCCGCAAGGTCCTGCTGCACGCCAACGACCGTGCCAAGGCTACCCGTGCACGCGCTCGCTCCTAATAAGCACAAATCCCTCGGCAGCAACCTCTCCGCGCTCTGGCGCGGTGCGGTTGCCGCCGTGGCAGCAGGATTGTTCGGCACCGCAATCCACGCCTCCATCAGCTATGTCGGAAACGATATCCCGCTGGTTTGGGGCGTGGTTCTCGCCTGGCTCCTGCTCGGAGTTCTGGTGTACTGGGCCGCGGTTTCTTCATCGAAGCTGTGGGCCGGTGCGCTGGGGTTTATCGGCTGCTATGTGACCGTTGGCCTGATTTCCTATGTGGGCGATGACCAGCTGATTTTGGGCATGCAGTACTACAAGTACCTGCCCGGACCGACGCTGGCCTCGGCCCTGTGGATGTACGGAATGGTTATTCCGTCGGTGATTGCCCTGCTGTGCTCCTTGCGAGTGCTGCGCAAGCAACGACACCAGAACTAAACACAGAAGGAGTTCTTCCCCAACGGGAAGAACTCCTTCTGTGTTTAATAAGCGAAAAGCGGATTACTGGTCTTTGCGCGCATTGCCGGTGATATCCAGGTGGTGAGCCAAGAACAGCGAGGTGGCAACGCCATCTGGATCCGGATCCCGCACCGCGTAGTCCTCGATGACTGCGCGCAGCCGGCTCATCAGATCCTTCTGGTTCTCTTCATTGAGTTTCAGGCCCAAACGGATTACCTGTATCTCCTGGGGATCAAGTCCCTCGATTTCCTGCAGGAAGGTGTCCACCAGCATGGGGGCCGCGTCGGGAATGCGGGTGCCCCAGGACTGCTTGGTGCTGCGGTAGGGCACTTCTTTGGCGCCACGGTTGCCTCGGCGTGGTTCTTCTGCCGCGAGGTAACCGTTGCTGACCAGGGTTCGCACGTGATGCAAGGACGTGGCGGGATTCAAATCGAGAATGTCCGCAATTTCCTTGTTCGTTCGTGGCTCATGGAGGCACAAGCGCAAGATGCGAAGCCTCAGCGGGGAGCTGAGGGCTCGTGCTCGCGATTGGACAAGTTTATCGGAGGGCATGAAAACAGCATACGCGAAAAGGGCTGAGTGATTGGCAGATTCAAATCACATGTCGTCCCAAGCGGTACGGGTGTGCCCGCGGCAGGAACCCGTGAAAGCCGGCAAATTGCGCGGCTTCCAGGGTGTTACTCGGTGCGAGGAGCACGGGGCCTGCGGCGCGCCGGAGCTGGCGGCACTCGCTTCGCATGGGTGATCGCGGCGCGGGGGATGCGTTCCAGCTCAGCACGGGTTTGGATGCTCACCGATTCCTCAGTTACTTCCTGCAACTCGCCCAAGGCATCGGAAAAATGCTCACCGGCCCGGCCATCGGCCAAGCGGTAGCGGACAACAAGCCGTTCACCGGGCGTCACATCACTAAAACTAAGCATTTGGAAGCGTCATCTTTTCGTAAGAAGAATTCATCTGGACCCCGGGAAGCTGAAATGTGAATGGTCGATTACGTCACAGCGAGCCAATGGGCGGTCCGATGCATGGGTATCAGGACTAGACTGTAGTTTGAGCTGGTAAAGGATTCAAAGAGCATCTGAGGAAACCACTAGCTCCTGTTGAAACCACCCAGTGCAAGGAAAGGTCTCGGCCCTCGTGACTTACATCATCGCTCAGCCGTGCGTCGACGTTAAAGACAAGGCGTGCGTCGAAGAGTGCCCGGTAGATTGTATCTATGAAGGTGAGCGCTCGCTCTACATTCACCCGGATGAATGCGTTGACTGCGGCGCCTGCGAACCTGTCTGCCCCGTTGAAGCCATCTACTACGAAGATGATGTGCCGGATGAATGGGCCGACTATTACAAGGCAAACGTCGACTTTTTCGACGAACTTGGATCCCCGGGCGGCGCCGCTAAAATTGGTAACACCGGCACTGACCACCCACTGATCAGCGCCTTGCCACCACAGAACCAAGGCTAGGTTTTCACTTTTATGCTTGAGCTCCCCGATTACCCCTGGAACCAGCTTGCCCCGTACCGCGAGCAAGCATCCGCGCATCCGGGGGGAGTCGTGGACCTGTCGATCGGCACGCCGATCGATGGCACGCCGCAGCTGATCCAGCAGGCGCTGGCCGAGGCAGCGGACTCGCACGGCTACCCGACCACGCACGGCACGATTGAAGTTCGCCAGGCCATCGTCGACTGGTTCGCCCGCCGCCGCAATGTCACCGGTTTGAGCACCGATGATGTCATGCCAACGGTCGGCTCCAAGGAAATGGTGGCATGGCTGCCGCTGTTCCTGGGCCTGGGCTCCGGTGATATCGTGGTCCGTCCCGAGATCGCCTATCCCACCTATGACATCGGCGCCCAGCTGGTCGGCGCGACCCCCATCGCCACCGACGACCTTTCGGAATTGACTGCTGAGCAGCGCGAACGCGTGAAGCTCATCTGGGTCAACTCGCCAGGCAACCCGACCGGCAAGGTCCGCGATACCGCCCAGCTGGCAGGCATCGTGGCCCAGGCCCGTGAAATGGGTGCCGTCGTGGCCTCCGATGAGTGCTACGCGGAACTGGGATGGGATGAATACGAGGGCCAGGTGCCAAGCGTCCTGGACCCGGAGGTCAACGGCGGAAACCTCGATGACCTGTTCGCCCTGTACTCGCTGTCCAAGCAGTCAAACCTCGCCGGATACCGCGCCGCCTTCGTTGCCGGCGCCCCGAATCTGATGCCAACCCTGGTCAACAGCCGCAAGCATGCGGGCATGATCGTGCCCGGTCCGATCCAGCACGCCATGGTAGTGGCATTGAATGACGACGCGCATGTCGCGGCGCAGCGCGAGCTGTACCGGGCACGCCGGGCCATGCTGCGGCCGGCGCTGGAGAACTTCGGCTTGGCCATCGAGGATTCGGTGGCCGGCCTCTACCTGTGGTGCACCGCTGGGCGTCCAAGCTTCGAAACCATCGGGGCACTGGCGGAACTGGGCATCGTTGCCGGTCCTGGCGTCTTCTACGGCACCGCGGGGGAGCGCCATGTGCGCGTGGCCCTGACCGCGTCCGATGAACGGATCGCGGCTGCCGTTGAACGGTTGAATTCTTCCGCCAACCGGTGAAGATGACACCCTAATTAGCTTGAATGGGTCAAATCGCGGTATGTTCTACGGTGACGACTGACCTTTCGGAACTACACGCTTTCCGGTTAGGAGATGCAATGACAGATACCACGTCTGCACAGCTACACTTTGGAGAATCCAACCTCGAGCTGCCAGTAATACAGGCAGCAGAGGGCAATGACGGATTTGGCGTAGCCCCACTTTTGAAGACTACCGGGAACGTGACTTACGATCCCGGCTTCATGAACACCGCGGCTACCAAGTCCGCGATTACCTACATCGACGGTGACGCAGGCATCCTGCGCTACCGCGGTTACCCAATCGAGCAGCTGGCCGAGAAGTCCAGCTTCATCGAGGTAACCTACCTGCTGATCTACGGCGAACTGCCAACTGCTGATCAGCTGGCCGAGTTCGACAACTCGCTGCGCCGCCACACCCTGCTGCACGAAGAGCTCAAGGGCTTCTTCGGCGGCTTCCCGCGCGACGCGCACCCGATGCCGGTATTGTCCTCGGCTGTTTCGGCCCTGTCGACCTGGTACCAGGATTCGCTGGATCCAAAGGATGACGCACAGGTTGAGCGTTCGACCCTGCGACTGCTGGCAAAGCTGCCGGTACTGGCTGCGTACGCGCACAAGAAGTCCATTGGCCAGGCACTGCTGTACCCGGACAACTCGATGAACATGGTCGAGAACTTCCTGCGCCTGTGCTTCGGCACCGCTGCCGAGCCCTACATTGCGGATCCGGACGTGGTCAAGGCCCTTGACCTGCTGCTGATCCTGCACGCTGACCACGAGCAGAACTGCTCCACCTCCACCGTGCGCCTGGTTGGTTCTTCCGAAGCCAACATGTTCGCTTCGGTTTCGGCAGGTATCCACGCGCTGTCCGGCCCAGCCCACGGCGGCGCCAACGAAGCCGTGCTGAAGATGCTGCGCGAAATCCAGTCTTCGGGAATCACCCCGGAAGAGTTCATGGCCAAGGTCAAGAACAAGGAAGACGGCGTACGCCTGATGGGCTTCGGCCACCGCGTGTACAAGAACTACGATCCACGCGCCAAGATCATCAAGAAGACCGCTCACGACCTGCTGGCAAAGCAGGGCAAGAACGAGCTGCTTGAGATCGCGATGAAGCTGGAAGAAACTGCGCTGAACGATGAGTACTTCATCTCGCGCAAGCTCTACCCGAACGTGGACTTCTACACCGGCCTGATCTACACCGCAATGGGCTTCCCGGAGAAGATGTTCACCGTGCTGTTCGCCATCGGCCGTCTGCCAGGCTGGATCGCCCAGTGGCGCGAAATGATCAAGGACCCAGAGCTGAAGATCGGCCGCCCACGTCAGCTGTACATGGGTGAAACCGCTCGCGACTACCCCGGCTACCAGGCCTAGGGCGAGTTTCCGGATTCCGGCGGCAGGACCTGTCTTTCCACGAAAGTGGGGGACAGGTCCTTCCCTGTTTTAAGCGGTACTTCGGGAGTATCCTATGAGGCAGAGGGAACGACAAGTGTGCCGAAGAGTCAGGTGGTATGCATGTACTTACGTCGTGGAAATAATTGGTCGCTGGCCATAAATACCAATCAGAATATGCTGATGGCGTTGTACCTGCGCGAACTGTCAGGCGTCCACCCCGCAGAGGCCGGACCCAACAGCCGGCTGGCTTCCAATATCAAGAACCGCAACACGATTGACGACTCGCACGGACAGCTCAAGCAGGAATGGAGCTCCTGGTGGGATTCGCTGACCGCGGTAGCTCCAGCCAAAGAACCGGCAGCCAGCGATGCACTGCTTGAACGGCTTGAAGAAGACGGCTACCCGGCACTGGCCCGGCTGGCCCGGGCGCACTACGGCCAAGCCACGGTTTTCGCCCAGCAGCATGCCCAGGACTTTGCAGAGAACAGTGGCAAGTACGTACCGCACCGCATGGATGAGCTGGAAAGAATCCTGATCGACCACGGGGTGGAACACGACATGCAATCCACCCGCCAGGAGATCCAGCTCATTGACGTGCCCTTGGACGAGCCCAGGGCATGGCTGACCGGCACAGCTACCATCGTGGCCAGTACGTCGCTGCTACGCGATTCCAAGGCCTTCCAGGGGTTCATACAGCCGATGGTGACCATCATCTTCCCCGGAGGATAGCCAAGCAATAAAAAACTGGCAGACCACATTCGTGATCTGCCAGTTAGGTTGCAGGACAAGAATTAGTTGGCGTGCAGGGCGCTGTTGAGCTCAACGGTCTGGCCAGCGCGCGGCAACGCCTCAACGGCGCCGGTGATCGAATTACGGCGGAAGAGCAGGTTCGGTACGCCGGAAAGCTCCAGCGCCTTGACCTGCTTCTCGCCCAGAACCACCCGGGTGCCAGCGGTGACGTACAGGCCAGCTTCTACTACCGAGTCATCACCGATGGAAATGCCTACGCCGGCGTTGGCGCCCAGCAGTACGCGTTCGCCAATGACAATGCGTTCCTTGCCGCCACCGGAAAGGGTGCCCATGATCGACGCGCCGCCGCCAACATCCGAACCATCGCCGACGACGACCGAAGCAGACACGCGGCCTTCCACCATCGAAGTGCCCAAGGTGCCGGCGTTGAAATTGACGAACCCTTCGTGCATTACGGTAGTGCCTTCGGCCAGGTGGGCGCCGAGGCGCACGCGGCCAGCGTCGGCAATGCGCACGCCGGCTGGGACCACGTAGTCGACCATGCGGGGGAACTTGTCCACGCCATACACGGTGACCGCACCACGGGCACGCAGCTTCAAGCGGGTCGTTTCGAAGCCTTCTACCGGGCAAGGGCCGAAATTGGTCCACACGACGTTTGCGAGGTGGCCGAAGATGCCGTCGAGGTTGATGCTGTTTGGCTGGACCAGGCGGTGCGAGAGCAGGTGCAGGCGCAGCCACACATCGGCGGTGTCAGCTGGAGCTACGTCAAGATTAATGGTCAGTGAAACGACCTTCTGGGTGGTGCCGCGGGCTGCATCGTCCTGCGCAGCGGCAGCGAGTTCACCGGAGAGCTCTTCAGCCTTGGCGAGTTCGCCCAAGACTGGAGCCGGGTACCAAACATCAAGGATCGTTCCATCGGATGCGACCGTTGCCAGGCCATGGGCTGAGGCTAAACGGACAGATGATTCGCTGGATGTCACAGATTCTGAAGTCATACACTGATCGTATCTTTGTTGCCCGGAGTAACGTTGATAAATGACAAAAAAGTGAAGCTAGAGACTCAGGACGTAGCCAGCCGTGAACGAATTGGACCTGCAGCAAGACGTTGCCCTGCTCACCGAGCAGATCATGAACATCGAATCCGTGTCAGGCAATGAGCAAGCGCTGGCCGACAAGGTGCACCAAGCGCTGCGGAAACTGGCGCACCTGGAGGTGCATCGTGACCAGGACGCCATCGTGGCGCGCACCAACTTCGGCCGTGAACGCCGTGTCGTGCTGGCCGGGCACCTCGATACCGTGCCATTGCCGCGCACCGAGGGCTCCAAGGGCACCGTGCCCGCAGAGGTCATCAACGGGGTGCTCTATGGCCGAGGTGCGACGGACATGAAAGGCGGGGTCGCCGTTCAGCTTGCGCTGGCCGCAGAATTGACCAACGCCAAATACGATGTCACCTACGTCTTCTACGACCACGAGGAAGTTGAAGCAGCCAAATCCGGTCTGGGGCGCCTGGCCAAGAACAGCCCGGAACTCCTGGAGGCCGACTTCGCAATCCTGCTGGAGCCGACCGATGGCACCGTCGAAGGCGGTTGCAACGGAACCAGCCGCTTCGTCATCCGCACCCGTGGCAAGGCAGCCCACTCGGGACGCGCCTGGATGGGGCATAACGCAATCCACGACGCGGGGGAGATCCTGCAGCGCCTGGCTGCCTACCAGCCCCGGACCATCACCGTTGAAGGCTTGGACTACCGTGAAGGCATCAACGCGGTCCGTGTCGCCGGTGGTATCGCAGGCAACGTGATTCCGGATTACTGCGAGGTGGAAGTGAACTACCGCTTCGCTCCGGACAAGACGCTGGCTGAAGCCGAGGCCGTGGTTCTTGACCTTTTTGACGGTTTTGAAATTGAGCGCACCGATGGCGCTGATGGAGCCAAGCCCGGATTGGACCAGGAGATCGCCGCGGACCTGATCAAGGTGCTGGGCCAAGAACCCAAGCCGAAATACGGGTGGACCGATGTTTCGCGTTTCTCTGCCCTCGGCGTCTCGGCAGTGAACTTCGGCCCGGGCGATGCGCTGCTGGCGCACAGCGATGATGAGCATGTGCCGCAGCAGGCCATTCGTGATTGCCTGCAGACCTTGCGCACCTGGTTGATCTAGTGGCGGCGTCGAGCTGAGCAGCCTTCGATGCAGCAAAAAATCTCCGTACCGTTTGGATCAAACGATACGGAGATTTTCTGGTTTCGGCTGCTAGGCCTTGGGATCGTTACGATCCTGGGTCATTGGCATGCCGAGATCGGCTGGAGCTCCGACCAATGCTGCGGCCGGGTTTGCAGGAGCCGTCTTGTCCTTCTTCACCCGGCTGCTCAGCCGGCGCGAGACCAGCACGGCAATCTTGCTCAGGGTGAAGTTGATGATGATGAAGATGGCTGCTGCCACGATCAGCGCCTGCAGGACGTTGCCGTTAGGCGAGGAGTAGGTGCGGGCGAAGAACAGCAATTCATTGAAGCTGATGATGTAGCCCAGCGCCGAGTCCTTCAAGATCACGACGAACTGGCCGATCAGCGCCGGCAACATGGACACCAGCGCCTGCGGAATCTCAATGTAGCGCAATGACATGCCGCGGGTCAGGCCGATGGCGATACCGGCTTCACGCTGGCCCTTAGGCAGGTTGTGCACGCCGGATCGGACCAGCTCCGCAACGACCGAGCCGTTGTAGAAGATCAGTGCCGCGACCACAGCCCACATCGCGGTATCTCCTGGAAGCTGCAAGGAGCGGGAGAAGAAGACGTTGAAGAACACGATCATCAGCAGCACTGGGACCGCACGGAAGAATTCGACGACCACGGTGGAAATCCCGTTGATCAGCTTATTCTGCGCCAAGCGGCCGACACCGAAGATCAGGCCGAAGATCACCGAGCCGATGATGCCCAAGACTGCGGCCTTGATGGTGTTCCACAGGCCTGGAAGCAGGTAGTTCTTCCAGGTGCTGCCTTCGATGAAGTCATCCCACTGGGAAGGCTGCATCTGATCCTTTGCCGCCAAGCCGAGAATGATCCATGCCACGATGCCCAGGGCAATCAGGGCACCGAGAATATTGACTGCCAGAATGCGGCGCCGGGCCTTTGGCCCGGGCGTATCAAACAGAATCGAGGCGCTCATCGTGCCACCGCCAGTTTCTTCGAGGCCCAAGTCGTCAACAGGCCTACCGGAATAACGATGATCACGAAGCCCACCGCGAAGGTCAAGAAGATCGGGATCACGATATCTGCACGGAACTCAATCATGGTCTTCATTACCGAGGAAGATTCAGTGGCTACCGAACCGACGGCTGCAACGGTGGAGTTCTTGATCAAGGCAATCAAGGTGTTGCCCAGCGGAACAATCGCTCCGCGGAAGGCCTGCGGCAAGATCACCAGGCGCGCTGCAGGCAGGAAACTCAGCCCGATGGCACGGGCAGCTTCTGCCTGTCCCAGCGGAACCGTGTTCACGCCCGACCGGATCGCTTCGCAGACGAACGCTGCGTGGTAGACGGCAAGGCCGACGACAGCCAGGCGGAAGAAGTTGCCCTGGAAGTCGCCGCTGAGCACGAATCCGAGCTGGCCGTAGAGTGCCAGCACGCAGAACAGGATGATGATGGTCAGCGGCGTATTGCGAACCAGGTTGACGTAGCTGGTGCCCAGGGCCTGGAAGCTCCCCACCGGGGAGATGCGCAGCAAGGCCAGGACAGTGCCCAGCACGAGGGCGCCAATGGCAGCCCAGAAAGTTAGTTGAATATTGACCCAGAAAGCTCCGGGAATGTCGTACTCAGTGAATATGGATAAGTAATTGTCCACTGCAAGCCTCTGTCTCGATGGCCGGAAGACCGGCCAAGTGGCTATGGGTCCGATACCTGCATTAGCCGGTTACCGGAGAAACGCAGATTGCAGATGGGGGCCAAACACGCTGCGTTTGGCCCCCATGCGCATCAGGTGCTGCTAGGCGCAGGAATCCGAAAGGGTTGGTGGGTTGGTCTCAGCGTTTGGCTTGTAACCGGTACCTTCGGTGTTCTTGTCCAGGGCCTTCTGCCACTCGCCGGACTCGATCATCTTGGTGATTGCTGCGTTGATGTCGCCGCACTTGTCGGTGCCATCAGGTAGGCCCACACCGTAATTCTCCTCGGTGAACGGTGCGCCAACAACCTTGAACTTGCCCTTGTAGGCAGGCTGTGCGGCCAGGCCGGCCAGGATGATGTCATCGGTGGTAACCGCGTCAATGGTGCCGCCGCTCATCTGCGTGGTGCACTCTGCGTAGCCCGGAAGCTCTTGCAGGTTGGTGTTCTTGGCGTAGTTGTCCTTGACCTTCTGCGCCGAGGTGGAACCGGTGACCGAGCAGAGGTTCTTGCCGTCCAGGTCTTCGGGGCCAGCGATATCCGAGTCAGTTGGAACCAGCAGGTCCTGGCCGGCGACGAAGTATGGCCCGGCGAAGTCGACAACCTTGTTGCGCTCATCGGTGATCGAGTAGGTTGCGAAGATCATGTCAACCTGGTCGTTCTGCAGCATGGTCTCGCGGTTGGCCGAGGGTGCCGATACGAATTCGATCTGGTCCTCGGTGTAGCCCAGTTCGGTGGCTACGTACTTGGCGACATCCACATCGAAACCGGTGTAGTTATTGCCGTCCTTGAAGCCGAGGCCCGGCTGGTCGTACTTGATGCCGATGCGGATCTTGTCGCCGTCGGCTTCGCTGTCGCCGGAGCCGCCACATGAAGTCAGGGCCAGGGCTGCGACGGCTGCCATTGCGGCTACAGTGCCGAAACGAGTCTTGCGCATTGTTCCTCCTATTGGATGCGTGATGATGAAATTAGTGGTTGGTGATCAGCTTGCCAAGGAAGTCCTTGGCACGGTCGGACTTGGGATTGGTGAAGAACTCCTCCGGCGTGGCCTGCTCGACGATCTGGCCGTCGGCCATGAAGATCACGCGGTCCGCTGCCTTGCGGGCGAAGCCCATCTCGTGGGTGACCACGAGCATGGTCATGCCTTCCTTGGCCAGGCCCACCATGGTGTCCAGGACCTCGTTGATCATTTCCGGGTCCAAGGCACTGGTTGGCTCGTCAAAGAGCATCACCTTGGGCCTCATGGCCAGCGCACGGGCGATCGCCACACGCTGCTGCTGGCCGCCAGAAAGCTGCGCAGGCAGTTTGCCGGCCTGATTGGCCACGCCCACGCGTTCGAGCAGCTGCATCGCCAATTTCTTGGCTTCGTCCTTCTTCATGCCCTTGACCTTCATGGGCCCCAGGGTGACGTTCTCCAAGATGGACTTGTGAGCGAAGAGGTTGAAGGACTGGAAGACCATGCCGACATCCGCCCGCAAATTGGCCAGTGCCTTGCCTTCGTCGGGAAGGGTCTTCCCATCAATCTTGATGGTGCCTTCGTCGATGGTTTCCAGTCGGTTGATGGCGCGGCACAGCGTGGACTTGCCAGAGCCCGAAGGGCCGAGGATCACAACGACCTCGCCCTTGGTCACTTCGAGATTGATGTCGTTGAGCACATGCAGCGCACCGTAGTGCTTATTGACCCCAGTCAGCTGGACGATAGGGCCGTCAGAAGAAGCTTGAGCCTGATGATCGCTTTTCATGTTGTAGACATTACTTGATGTGACGCCGACTACGCGACCCTTCGACCATGTCACACTTAGTTGTTATCAAACTGTTCTCCAATACGCGGTAGGTCACATCCGAAGATGCGCAGAAGTAACCGATAGAGTGAAGCTATGGTTCATCAGCGTAAGAGTGAAGAAAATGCCCGCGTAGGGCAAAAGCGCCACATCGAAGCGAGCTGGCCAGGAAAACAACCGGAAGACCAGCTTGACCACCATCTTCTGGAAAGTCCGCAGGCCGATGTCACGCACAGCGATGTGTGGCGTGTGCTGCGAATCCAATCGGAATTCGTCTCTGGCTTTGGAAATATGGCCGGCACCGGCCCTGCCATTGCCGTTTTCGGTTCGGCGCGCACCGATCCAAGCAGCCCGTACTATGCGATGGCCCAGCGTGTCGGCAGCCGCTTGGCCGAGGAGGGCATCACTACCATCACCGGTGGCGGCCCCGGCGCGATGGAAGCGGCCAACAAGGGCGCTGCGGACAAGAATGGCGTTTCGGTAGGCCTTGGCATTGAGCTGCCTTTTGAAACCGGGCTGAATGCTTCGGTGAACAAGGGCCTGAACTTCCGCTACTTCTTCGTGCGCAAGACGATGTTCGTGAAGTACTCGCAGGGCTTCATTGTGCTGCCCGGAGGTTTCGGCACCCTGGATGAGCTGTTCGAGGCGCTGACCTTGGTGCAGACCAAGAAGATCACCAGCTTCCCGATTGTGCTCGTTGGCAGCGAATACTGGGGTGGCCTGGTGGACTGGATGACCACAACGCTCGTTGCTGAAGGCACCATTTCGCCCGGTGACTTGAACCTGTTCACCATCACCGACGATCCGGATGAAGCGGTGGATCTGGTGCTGCGAGCGCATGAAGAAAACCAGAAGGTCGGCGACCTGGCGAAGGGCCAGTAGCCGATGCCATTTCTCCTGGTTGCCATCGCAGTATTGCTGGTGGGTGCTGTCGCGCTGCTGCTTTCCAGCCAGCGGAAGAATGTACCGGCAGGTCGCCACTTCGAATCCGCCGGGGAGCCCATTACGGGCTTGGTGGAGCACCAGGCGTCGTTGCCGCCGGTGCTGCTGGCCAAGAATCCGCGCGCTGAAGACGTGGAGAAAGTTCGCTTCTCCTTGGGCTTGCGCGGTTACCGCTGCGACCAAGTGGATGAGGTGCTCGATGTCCTCGCGGCAGAAATTACCGAGCTTGAGAATACGGTTCGTGACCTTGAGTCACGGCGTGTGATTAGCGACACGGGCGAAAATTAGTAATAATAAAAGATAAGTGTCCCAACTCAGCCGGGAATCCCTGCTGAGGATGGACTAGGCATTCGGTTGTATGCACGGCAAGCGCCAGTGCATGCGTTAGCCACAGACGAAGGGAACAGCTTAATGGCTGCTATGAAGCCACGCACCGGTGATGGACCAATGGAAGTCGCTAAGGAAGGCCGCAGCCTCATCTTGCGCCTGCCAATCGACGGAGGCGGACGACTGGTAGTCGAGTTGAACAACGACGAGGCAACCGAATTGCGTGAGTGCCTGCTCAAGGTAACTGAGTAAGCATGCCCAAGTTCTAGCTTGGCCGCACGAGTTGCTGGTGCGGCAATTGAGGACCGACAGAAATGTCGGTCCTTTGTCTTTCCCGAAATCAGCGGCTAGTGCCGGGTGGCGGCCTTGGCCGGCAGGACGGTGGCCGCAAACAGGCCCTGCTCGGTAGGGAACAGGTGGGTCTGCAAGCGCGGGTCCTCGCGCAGCATGCGCAGCGCATCGCGGGTCGTGACGGTCGAGGGGCGGCGAACCGCGGGCTTGGCCAGGCGATGCTCGTCAAAGGCGTTGTTCACTATGATCACCCCGCCGGTTCCCACCAGCCGCTTGGCCTCGGCCACATATTCGAGCAGCAGCTCGGCGCCGGCATCGATGAGCACCAGGTCATAGGCGTGGTCAGCCAAGCGCGAGAGCACGTTCTCTGCACGTTCGTTGATAATGCGGGCGCGGGCAGAGGGGATACCCGAATCGCGCAAGCCCTGGCACATCGCGTTGGCGTGCTCCAGGTCCGATTCGATCGCGGTCAACGTCATGGCGCTGCCCATGACCTCGAGCATCGCCAGCGATGCGACACCCACGCCCGAACCGATCTCCACGATATTGCGCGGCTGGCGCAGGGTGCACAGCATCTGCAGCATCGAGCGGCCTGCCGGATCGATGCAGCGCACGCCCAGGTCTTCCGCGCGCTCGCGAACCGAGGCGACATGCTCTGGTTCGTTGACGTGGGTCTGGGTGTAGGTCCAGCTCGCAAAGAGTTCTGGATTCATCGAAGGCATCGGCGGTGGTCCTCAAAGGTTGAATTGGCGTGGCCAGTATCAATCGTACCTACGTCGTTACCTGAAGTTGTTGAACTTGGAGGTTCTCGCGCAGGGGATTCTTAGCTTCAGCTCAGCTTCCCATTTCATACTTGTAGTGTGAACAATGCGCGAAGTGAAACAGTTTCTTCTACGGTGACTGCCGAAACCACGACTCCGACATGGGATCAGATGGTCCAAGAGCATGGGCAACGGGTTTTCCGTTTGTCCTACCGTTTGACTGGTAACCGCCAAGATGCCGAGGACCTCTCGCAAGAGGCATTCGTTCGCGCGTTCAAAGCATTGGAAAAATACACCCCGGGAACCATGGGAGGGTGGCTGCACCGCATTACCACCAACCTGTTCCTGGACCAGGCCCGGCGCAAGAGCAAGATCCGATTTGACCGTTTCGCCGAGGGATCCGAAGACCGGATGCCGGGCACCGCGGTGACCCCGGAACGCTATTTCGAATTCAACAACCTGGATGTCGACGTGCAAGAAGCCTTGCGCGCGTTGTCGCCGGAGTTCCGTGCAGCAATTGTCTTGTGCGATATGGAAGGCTTCTCCTACGAGGAAGTCTCACGCATCCTGGATGTGAAGCTTGGCACCGTGCGTTCACGCATCCACCGTGGCCGTGCCATGCTGCGTGACGCACTGGCCCACCGCAATCCAGCCAACCGTCCCGCCAAGACCATGTCGTTGCCGCGCATCCCGCGAGGCTTGCGCGCCGCTAGCTAGCCCCGTTCACCGCGTGTTCACCGTTGGCGTGGCGCGGTGACTTCGTTCGTGGCACTGGAACAAGGTAATCTTCTTACGTGGATCTTTTTGGTATTAATGGTGGCGAGTTTATCGTTCTCGCCGTGCTCGCGGTCGTTATTCTGGGCCCCGAAAAGCTTCCAGAGTACGCCAAAAAGCTAGCGAACCTGGTCAAGGAAGTGCGGCGCATGGCCAATGGGGCCAAGGAGCAGCTGCGCGAAGAAGTCGGCGACGAGGTTGCCGACATCGACTGGAAGAAGCTGGACCCGCGCCAGTACGATCCACGCCGAATCATCAAGGACGCGCTTGTCGATGAATTCGACGACGCCGTGAATGCCGCAAAGTCCTCCCCAGCCAAAACCGCGGCACCAGCCCCGGTGCGTACCGCCGTTCCTTCGGTCACCACGCAGCAATCGCAGCTCGGTGCCAACGAACCGGCGCCCTTCGACTCCGAAGCTACCTAGGCCGACAAGTCTTCAGAAGGACATCGGCAGCGATCGCCCGGCAAGCCCGCGCGGTCGCTGTTCCAATTTCCCGGCCAATTCACGCATCGCTGCTGCTGCCGGAGCCCCCGGGCTGCGAAGCACCGCCGGCTCGCCTTGATCCGAGCCCACGCGCACGGACTCTTCCAGCGGAATCCGGGTCAACAGCCCAACCGGGTAGCCCAGCTGCTGGCTCAGCGAATCGCTGAGCTTGGCCCCGCCGCCGGAGCCGAAGACCTCCATGCGCGACCCGTCGGGCAGCTGCAGGAAGCTCATATTCTCAACCACCCCGATCACCTTCTGATGGGTCTGCAAGGCGATGGTGCCGGCCCGTTCGGCAACTTCGGTGGCCGTGGACTGCGGGGTAGTGATCACCAGGAGCTCGCTATTGGGCAGCAGCTGGGAAACCGAGATCGCCATGTCCCCGGTGCCTGGCGGCAGGTCCAGGAACAAGTAGTCCAGGTCCCCGAAATAGACATCCGAGAGGAACTGCTCCAGGGCCCGGTGCAGCATCGGGCCGCGCCAGATCACCGGCTGGTTGGAATCCAGGAACATGCCAATGGAAATGACCTTCACGCCGTGAGCTACCGGCGGCAGGATCATGTCATCAACCCGGGTGGGGTTCTGCGAAATACCCATCAGCGAGGGAATGGAGAAGCCATGGACGTCGGCGTCGATCAGGCCAACCTTCAATCCCTGGGAAGCAAGCTGGCAGGCCAGATTCGCGGTAATCGACGACTTGCCCACGCCGCCCTTGCCGCTGGCCACGGCGATCACCCGGGTCAGGGAAGCCGGATCGGAGAACGGGGTGCGGCGGCTAGCCAGGGACTCGCGCAGATCCGCCCGCTGCTGGGGGGCCATGACGCCCAGGCTCACCTCGACGCGCTGCACCCCATCGACGGTGAGCAGGGCCGCGGTGGCCTCTTCCTCGATGGTGGAACGCATCGGGCAACCTGCGATGGTCAACAAGATCTTGACCTTGGCGGTGCCATCGGCAAGGCCAGCCGATTCCACCATGCCTAATTCGGTAATGGGCCGGCGAAGCTCCGGGTCGTTGACCTTTGCGAGGGCGGCTAAAAGTTCTGGCGTGATGCTCAATGCTTAGTTGTTCTTCCGGTGCTGGCTCTGCTGGGGCTTGACGGTTTCGATCATTCCGGTTTGCGGGTGGGAATTCTTATTGCCGCCCTTTTTCTTCGCGCGCAGGTGCAGCTCTTCGCCGTCAGAGGTTTCCAGCAGCTCTTCAAGCACATTGCGCAGTTCGGAACGCACGTAGTCGCGGGTGGCAACATCGCGCAGGGCCAAACGCAGGGAAGCCAGCTCGCGGGTCAGGTACTCGGTGTCGTACAGATTGCGTTCTGCACGGGCACGGTCCTCGGTCAGCGAGACGCGGTCGCGGTCATCCTGGCGGTTCTGCGCCAGCAGCAGCAGCGGAGCAGCGTAGGAGGCCTGCAAGGAGAGCATCAAGGTCAGCGCGGTGAAGCCGATGGTGGCATCGTCAAAACGCCAATTGATCGGGGCAACCGAGTTCCAGACCAGCCAGAAGGCACAGAACACCGTCATGTACAGCAGGAACGTCGGGGTGCCCATGAACCGGGCGAACTTCTCCGTGGCTGAACCAAAGAGGTCGGGGTTCGGGGAGAACCGGGGCCAGAAGCGTTGTCGTGCTGCAAGCGGGGTATCCAGGCCGTTACTCTTGCGCTGCTCAGCCATAGCTGGAACTCCTTTGCTGCTGATGGGTGGGTGGGGCGTTGGCTAGTCTTGGGAACGCCAGTCATCCGGGAGGATGTGGTCCAGCACGTCATCCACGGTGATGGCGCCTACTAGCCGGCCTTCCTTGCTCGTCACGCCGACGCTGGTGAGGTTGTAGGTGGCCAAATGGCGAACCACCTCGGTGATGTTGGCCAGATCCGACATCGGCTCCAGCTCCGTATCAAGGATATCGCCCAGCGGCTCCGGGGGAGCGGCACGCAGCAGCGCCTGGATGTGAACTTGGCCCAGGTAGCGTCCGGTCGGGGTTTCCAGCGGCGGACGCACCACATACACGGTGGAAGCAAGCGCCGGGCTCAATTCCTCCAGGCGCACCGAGGCCAGGGCCTCGGCGACCGTGGATTCAGGGGTCAGGATCACCGGAACCGGGGTCATGATCGACCCGGCGGTACCTTCCGGGTAGGCGAGCAAGCGGCGAACGTCTTTGGCCTCTTCCTCGTTCATCAGATCCAGCAGCTGGTGCTTGGTCTCTTCGCTGACTTCAGCCAGGAGATCGGCCGCGTCATCCGGGTCCATTTCTTCAAGCACATCCGCGGCACGTTCCAGCCCCAGGGCAGAAAGAATTTCCACCTGCTCGCGGTCCGGAAGTTCCTGGAGCACGTCAGCCAGGCGCTCGTCCTGCAGATGGGCCGCAATTTCCAGGCGGCGCTTTTCATTCATTTCGTGCAAGGCGTCAGCGAAGTCGGCAGGCTTCATCTCATCGTGGGCGGCCACGAAGGTGTCAGCGGACTGCGGTTCATTCTTCGAGCCGTGGCTGACCTCGTCCCAGGAGACCAGCACCTTGTTGCGGCGGCGCGAACGCAGGCCCAGCAGATTGGCGGTCGGTTCTCCACGCTGGACATAGTATTCGTTGATTTCCCAGTCGCCGCGACGGGTCTGCGCCAAACCGATATCCTCGATGACACCGCGCCCGGAACCGTCTACGAAGGTAATGGTGCGGTCGAACATTTCGGCGACAACCAGAATTTCCTGGCCGCGCTGCTGGAATCGGCGCATGTTCACCAGGCCGTTGCAGATCACCTGGTTGGCTTCCATGGACTGGATGCGGGTCATCGGAACGAAGACCCGCCGTTTGCCGGGGACCTCGACGACCAAGCCCACGCAGGCGGCGGGTTTCTTGGGGCCGCGAGAGACCACCACGACATCGCGTAAACGGCCTAGGCGGTCGCCCAAGGGGTCAAAGACATCAAGCCCGAGCAGTCGGGCGACGAAGATTTTAGACACTTGTGCGCTCACCTTCCTAGACTATCGCGTTCCAGGCCCGTTCCCGGTGTGCAAAGCCACAGGGCCAGTACTGTTTCTTTCACCCTCAGCGATAGTTGCTTCACAACTAGGCAGGCTCACAGTAAACCTGTGCACAATATAGATATGACCTCGCCTCATGGAGTAAATTCGATTAGCACCAGCGGCCTGCCGCGCGGAGAACTGCTTGGACGTTACACCAGCTATCTCGACGCGCAGAAGCTCGTGGATTACCTGGCCGATAATGATTTCCCGGTCGCCGCGGTAAGCATCGTCGGCAATGACGTACGCACCGTGGAGCGAGTCACCGCAAAACTTTCCTATCCGCGCGTGGCGCTGGCCGGCGCGGCCCAGGGCGGCATGATGGGCCTGTTCGTCGGCCTGCTTCTGACCCTCTTCGGCGGTGGCGGAAACGGTCTGTACCAGATTCTCTCCGCAATCGGCCTGGGCATGGCCATTTGGATGATCGCTGGCGTGATCAGCTATTCGACCCGTCGGGGCAAGCGCGATTTCGCGTCCTCCAGCCAGTTCGTGGCCACCAGCTTCGACGTGGTGGTGGACTTCGAGCATGCGCAGTCTGCCCGCACCCTGGCCTCCAAGCTGCCAATGCGCCCGCAGCAGGCACCCGCGCAACCAGCTGCCCAGACCCCGCAGCCGCAGGCACCTGCCGCAGCTGCCGTACCGTCAGCCCAGGCAGCCGCTGCAGCACCGGCAACCCCTGCGCAGCCGGCCGCCGAGGAAGAGCGCAGCTCGCAGTTCCCGGACCTGCCAGATGGCCGCCCGCGCTATGGCGTGCGCGTCAACGAGGCCAAGCCGGCTGCGCCAGCTGCTCCAGTCGAGCAGCCGGCCAAGGATGAAGCGGAAGCACCGGCCGCCGAGGCAAAGGAAGCGCAGGACCTGTCGGCCGTTGAGCCAAGGGTGGATACCTCGCAGCAGCCCCAGGCCCCGGTCCAGGAACCGGAGCCTCGCAAGGATCCTGAAGCCTGAGGTCCAGCTAGGCCCAAGAAAGGCCTGGGAG
>NZ_JBOGEG010000040.1:0-32555 GCF_050701915.1 Glutamicibacter sp.
GCAATGAATTGCATGCCACCACGGCCTTCGCGTCTAGGCTGGGAGTATGAGCATCAAGCGGATTGGAATCCTTGGCGCGGGACGAGCCGGCACAGCCCTCGCCCGCGCAGCAGCGTCAGCTGGAATCGAAGTACGCATCGCGGGTTCCCGGCCTCCGCGAATGATGAAGTACCATCTGGCACAGTACGCATCCCATGCCACCGGCGTACTGGCCGAAGACATCGCCAAAGATGTCGATTTGGTGGTGCTCATGGTGCCACAAGAAGAACTTGACGATATAGATGTCCCATCCCTGGCTGGCGTCTTGCTGGTGGACGCGACCAATCGCTGGGAAGACGAACCGCTTCCCGATTGGCTGGAAGCATCACTTGACGCTGGCTTGTCCAGCTCCGAAGGCATTGCAACCCATTTCAAGAGCTCCCGCGTAGTGAAGGCGCTGAATCACATCAGCCATTGGGACATGGACGCGGATCGGGCAACCAAGCAATCCGCGCAACGCGCCCTGGGCGTCGCCTCGGACAACAAGCTGGATGCCCGGACGGTTTCGGAACTTACCGTCTCCTTGGGTTTTTCTCCGGTCCTCCTGCCCAGCTTGGCTGCGGGCCGCGGCATGGAACCTGGTGGCGCGATCTTCAACGAAGTACTCGATGCGGCAACGCTGGCTGCGCGGCTCGGCCCAAATGCCGCGTAGAACCGCTAAACCCGTGTTTCACTAGGCAGATCACGCCATTTTCCTGTGACGCTCGACACTGATTTTCTGGTTTTTTACCTTAAACCTCTACTCAATCCCAGTTTTCCCGCGGAATTCCGGGGTTTTCACCCTCCAGTTGCGGGGAGTTTCCCGATTGGAAATCCCCTGCTGGGGGTGGTAAAGTTTTACTTCGTTGCCAGCGATAACAACGCGAGCAACAGACAACCTGCGCGGGTGGCGGAATAGGTAGACGCGCTAGCTTGAGGTGCTAGTCCTCGCAAGAGGGTAGGGGTTCAAGTCCCCTTTCGCGCACAGGTAGAATCCCCGGTTGACTTCGGTCAACCGGGGATTTTTTTATTTAATCCGACCAGCTTCCCGCCTTCAATTCAGGATGCGGGGCTATAGGCAATAAAGGGCCTATAGGCAACAAATGGTGTCTGGTCCCGGTGTGTCACCCGGACCAAACCCCTATCGAAGCCTTAGTTCTAGCAGGTTCTTCGCCTTAGTTCTAGCAGGTTCTTCCAACCCAGCCAGCCTTGGAAAATAAACCTTCCTCAGCCACTGCGGCTGTTCCGTAAAGCGCAGGTCCAAACGATTGCTCCGGAGCTTCATGCGTTGATTCCGACTATTCATGCTCGAAAGCCTTGGTCGCCTTGATCAACGCCGGCAACGCCGGCAACGCCGGCAACGTCGGCCGTTTGCTCTTCTGCGCATGCGACCAGCAGAACCACTCGCACGCCCGCCGCCGGTGCTCAATCGGCATCCCGCGATGGTTGAGGATCATGGCTTCCCCGGAACGTATCGAACCATACATGAATGAAATGTTAAGAATACCGGCAAATAGAATGTGACTAGGTCACTTACACAAACAACCTGACAGGCTCTTTAGTTACTACCAGATTGATAACATCAGCATAGCGAAGGATGAGGATTCTTAGGGCCGGTCTCCGAAATTCCCATAGTCGCCGTCCAGGAAATAGTTATGAAGCCATCTTTCACCTTTGGCCTTGAGGCTTTCCAGACAAACGTACTTCTCCTGCTCGGTAACCGCATAAATCAGATCGGTGATTGCCCTACCTATAATCATGTTCATCCCACCAACCCCTCTCGTCCATTGGTAACCGAGCTTGTGAGATCTTCCGAAGCCATCAGGTGCGAGCATATCGTTTATCGCATAATTTAACTGCCCAGCCAATGTCAGGAGGTACTTCCCGAATTCCGACTCGACTGCGCCCAAACGCGATACATGATCCCTAAACGTGTCGACTGCCCAATACAGTTCAGAACTTTGCTCGGCGATAAGAGCTTCGTCGACGGAACGCATCTCCTGCAGGACGCTCTTTACTGGCTCCGAAACCTTTATCAGCTTCTCTTGCCTCGCGGTGTATTGCTCGCGTTGCAAGGCCGCATCTGCGCGACGGTGCGACCTTCGACTGTCGATGACTGACCAGATCGCCAGGCCTACGGCTGCCACCGCTGAGCCGACGGTTCCAAATGCCACCCATATGTCAACTGCATTGGTCGCATTGGTCGAGCAGTAAAGAACGCTCTCTTTGAACGCGTCGGGTGTAGGAATCAGGCATTCGAATTGTTCTGCAGTCATCTCAGGTATTTTCAGAATGAGATTCCTTCACCATCGGAAAATTCTCTGATTATCATCAACTCCGATACTCGTAGTGCTTGATCTGAACCTTCCTTGATGCCGGCATGCCACTCATCGACAGCTTCGCAGACGTCCGCGCAGAACTTGTCGACTTGAAGCTGAAGGTGAGTATCTAGCAGATTGCAGTGAATAATGTGCCCGCGCGGATGCGGTGCGATGAATTGAAAGCGGTCGAGCGCCTCTCTCGCCTTCTGCAACATTACCGAGTCGGAGCCTTCATGAATCACCGCACAACGAAGAGCATAGAAATCGTTGCTGGAAAGAAAAACGTGCTCTCTCCGCTCTGGCCCAATATTGTGGGTGTATTTTGGCGTGAAATATTGGTCTGCCCATCGGGTGTATCGTTTCTTCACCGATTTCTCGCTTGGTTCATCAACTTTCGAACAAATGTCAGGCAACGCGAGTGCGAGCGTAAGAGCTGAGTACCAATTGCCGTGTTGGACTGACATTTTCACGGCGTTAGTCAGATGTTTCATGATTCCATCCTGTGTTTTAGATGCACCGGGGAGTGATTTATTTTCTATTCTGGTTGGTATAGGTTCTTAGACAAAATTTAACAATAAACCTTTAAATTGCCTTTAATCACGGGAGTCGTCAAACTAAGTATCTGTATACACTCGCAACTTTTTAGAAGGATACATGACCAACTTTCCTAGCCCCGTTGCGCCCGACCGACCTCCGACCCGCAAGCCAAGAAATCGGACCTATCTTTGGGTGATACTTGCGGTCCTTGCCGTGCTTTTTTTGCTGCTTTTCCTGATCCCAGAATTATTCGTCTTGATCGCACTCGTTGGCATAATCCTTGCAATTATCGGCATGATAAAAGGTAAAGTTCCTGGTCTGCCCATCAGAGGACGCAGCAAATCCGGATGGTTCGGCTTCGGCATGGTCATCGTGATGTTCATCAGCGGTGCCGCTATGGGACCTGCCGAGACCACTCCTCCGTCGGCAGCTTCCGCAAGCGGCGACCCGATTCTCACCAGTACAGAGTCGCCAACACCGACACCTTCAGAATCGCCTTCGCCAACCGCTATTGCAGATTTTGTGGGCCAGGAGTGTGAAGGTGATGAGCTGGTCATGGAACAAGGTGCGGAAAAGCTTTACTGCGATAAAAGCACCGACGGCGTCCTGGTCTGGGCGACTCAAGAAGATCACGACAAGAATATTCTGGCTGCCAAGAAAGTAGCCGAAGAGAAGGCTGCAAAAGAAAAAGCGGCGGCCGAGAAAAAAGTAGCAGAAGCTAAGGCTACTGCTGAAAAGAAGGCTGCTGAGAAAAAGGCTGCCGAAGAAAAAGCTGAACGCGAGGCTGCCGTTAAAAAGGCTGAACAAAAACGGTTAGCTGAACAGCAAGAGGCTGCCAGGATTGCCGAGCAAGAAGCCATCGAAGAAGTCTACGAAGCTCCAGCACCGGCGCCGGCCAGTGCCTTCTATGCGAACTGCACTGAAGCCCGCGCAGCAGGTGCGGCCCCGATCAGCCGTGGCGAACCTGGTTACGCTTCGCACCTTGATCGAGATGGGGACGGGATCGGTTGCGACTCATAGCACCTAGGGTCATCACTGGAGCCATCCTGATGGGGCTGGTTCTGTGCGGGTGCGGCACTGCAACTGGTGCCGCACCCCCGCCGACTGAATCGTTTGGCAGTGCTGCCGGCACACAGGTTACTTCGGAGACCCCGTTGCCACCCATCGTGATCCGTTCAGAGGCTCCGCCGATTACGATCAGCAAGGAGCCGCCGGCAGAGCAGCCCGAAGCCAATGACTCGCAGCCGACACCGTTGCCGTCACCGGAGGCCCTGCCAGATCCGACAGCCAGCGCCAGCACTGGAAGCACGAAAGCATCCGTACTTTTGAGTGAGATTCCCATCAAGGGCCGCGCACCAAGGACCGGTTACGACCGTGACTTGTTCGGCAACGGTTGGGGTGACCCGGATCGGAATGGGTGCGATGCCCGCAACGACATCCTCTCCCGGGATTTGGATGTGTACACCTACAAGACTGGAACCCGTGACTGCGTGGTTCTTACAGGAACTCTGCTCGACCCGTTTACCGGGAAGACTATTGAGTTCCAGCGCGGTCAGGGAACCAGTAACGCGGTGCAGATTGACCACGTTGTGGCGCTTTCGGATGCGTGGCAGAAGGGCGCGCAGAAGCTTTCTCCTGAACGTCGAATTGCGTTCTCAGACGATCCGCTCAATCTGTTAGCAGTGGACGGTCCTACGAACGCATCCAAGGGCGATAGTGACGTGGCAACATGGTTGCCACCAAACCGTGGTTACTGGTGCGAATACGTCACGCGTCAGATCGAAGTGAAGCACAAGTACGACCTGTGGATGACGAAAGCTGAGCACAGTGCCATAGTGCGGATCCTCGACGAACAATGCAGTTAGAAAAATAGTGGTTTCCAAAAAATGAGCAGGGAGCAAACTTGAAGAAGTTCATCGCCGGCATGTCAATGGGCTTGTTGTTGCTGGCATTAGCGGGCTGCACCACATCGGAGAGTCAATTGTCTGATCTGCGAAGTGCCATCGACGAAGGCAAGAATTGTCCTGAGCTTTTCCCATTGCTGAAGGCGATCTCGTCAAGTGAAGTGGCTTCCGAAGAAGCGCAGGCTGAGATGCGGAAAATCGGGTGCTTCTCGATTTCATCTGAGCGGACAGATGCCCAGCGCGGCGCCGTCGATCCTGATAGTGCCTGGATCGGAGTTCCGGGAGGTGAAAGCGTCGATGTATCAGAGGCATGTGAAACCCCGGCTGCCCGTGCGGCTCAGGTAATAGGCTCGGATGCAGCTGAGGCGCTGATTAAGAAAACCCTGGAAAATTGCTCGACCGTGAACGAGTGGCTGAGCGCTTTGGAGACGTATCCAGGTCTCATGGGTATGGTAGACGGCTACATCCCATCGGTCACTGACGTGCAAGTCGCTTGTATAAATTATCCGGCTTCTACTGTCTGCAACGACGCAGAGAAGATTGGCCTCTAGATAGCGCTTCGAATATGCTCAGGACTTGCCTGGCTTCATGTCCGCTGAGCCAAATGCCGCACCACGAGAGGATCCTCCGTCTTGGGCCGCTTTGTTCATGGCATTGAATTCGTCGATCTGTTTCTGGGACAAGTAGGGCCTCGCCGAGTCTCGAACGGCCCGTCGAGCGTCTTCAACCGCCTTTCGTCGGGTTGGCTGGTTCTTCTCAGATTTTTCAAGGTCGACTAATAGCTTGGTAATCGAATCTGTAGCCTCGCCAATTGCTTCTTGCTTAACTGAGCGGACTTCCTCGGTCAGCGGATTGTTTTCGGTCATGGCATTTCCTTCTCAGCATGTCGTGGGGAGGCCAGCCGGAGCCAGTCTGAGTTTCTTCCATTGAACGTGAGTAGCAGTAGAAGAACAAGCCAGACCAGATATTCGAAAAGCGTCTATTCTTCGTCAGAGATTCAGTCAGTTCAGAAATGCAATTGGGCCCGAAAACCGAGACTCATATACCTCTCGTCAGGGAGCCGCAGGTCGCCGAATACAAGCCTGACTAGGCTTGGGTTATTTTAATCGATAATTAAATTATGGAGGTTCTATGGAAAAGCGAGTTCAAGTTTTCGTTAGTTCAACGTTCGTTGACCTGGAAACGGAACGACAGTCTGTAGTACAAACACTGCTCAAGATGAATACGTTCCCTGCTGGCATGGAACTCTTTCCGGCTTCGGATGAAGATAAATGGGACCTGATCAAGGGTGTCATCGATGACTCGGACTATTACTGTCTCATCGTTGGCGCACGCTACGGATCCGAGGATGAAAAGACGTCACTAAGCTACACAGAAATGGAATACGACTACGCTCAAGAAACGAAAAAACCGACGATGGTATTTATCCACGGGAACCCTGATTCTGTTCCTAATGGGCTTACTGATAAGAATCAGAAAAAGTCGGAAAAGCTGGACAAGTTCAAAACCAAGGTTATGGGCCCGCGAAACGCATCGTTCTTCGCTTCACCCCATGAGCTGTCGGCAAATGTGGCCGTTGCTCTAATGGACCTCCAGCGTAAAAGACCCGCCGTAGGGTGGGTACGTGGAGATGCCGCAATGTCACCCGAGATCCGGGCTGAGCTGGCGGAGCTTCGGTCATCTGTCAAACAATCATCAGCGAACTCGAATCAACCTGTTTTTCCAGATTTAGAAGACGGTGAGGACGAGTATTCATTTGGGGTCAAATTCGATTTCACGGGCACGGACAATGTAGGTTACTCCGCTTCCTTTGATTGCAAGACCACTTGGAACGAAATTTATTCCGGGATTGCGCCTCTCCTACTTCATGAGACTACTGAGGCGCGAATGCATGACGCGCTTAGCCGGACCCTTCGGCGAATCGGTCGCGAAAATGCCGAAGAGTACAAGGATGTCGAGAAGGTCTCAATTGTTGAAGTCAATACGACCGATGCGTTCTCCGATGTGCTGGTTCAACTTTTTGCGCTGAGACTAATTGAGCGCGGAACAGCAAAGCGTACTGTGAACGACCGGCAGAAATACTGGCAGCTCACCGAAGAAGGTGAGGCGCGCATGATGCAGCTGCGGGCGCGTAGACGGAATTCCACGGGCGAAGTACTGAACTAATCGGCAGCAGAGTGAGCGAACTGCTTAGGCTTCCGATCACGATTTTTGGACGCCTCACCGATTCAATCGGCCCTGACTCATGTCAAGAACGCGTCAATCTTTTTGTCAGACGGCTGCCGGTGACTCGTTGCCATTGCGCATCGTTTGTCACCACAGTCGGGGCACATGAACTAGATCTGATCGTGTTCGAGTAGGTTCTGGTCGCCGGCGACGGCTCGCACCCGGTGGATGTCGCGGTTGCAGCTCAGGCAGTCGCAGACCTCCCCCGGGCATACACGATCAGGTACTGGCCGGACTGCCCGAAAGTGAGCCCTTCGCCGAACAGAATCTCCAATGCTTGCGCAGCTTTGCCGAAGCTGTCGATCGCGGCCGGCAGCTTCGCGGCCCAAACTGGTGCGCGCATCATGCTTCACTCTTCTGCAAGCGGTAATCAAACAGTGCATCATCGCTGACCGACTGCTGGGCGACGAGCTCGTCGATCTTCTTGAGCAAGTTGCCCGTCCGCCAGTGGTCACGCAGCGGCTTGACCGTTGCATTCAAGAGCCGGCGCCCTGCAACTACCGCTCGGAGCAGAGAAGATGACCACGGGCCAGAAAACAGCCGCTGTTTCTGTTGTCCGCGAGTTCATCAGCGCTTATGCGGCTTGGCTGGCATCCAGCAGCTGCCCGCCGTCTTGATCCACGGACGAGCCGATGTTTCCGGACCTTCAATGACCGCATGGAAACTTCATCAACTCTGGCCAGCTTCCTCGCTGGTCATCTGCGAAAACGATGGCCACGGCGGAGTGGAAATGGTCGATCACTGGACGTCGGCGAACACGAAGATGCTCGAGCTGGCTTCTTGATAGCATCAGAGGCGGAGTTTTGAACGAAAAATTCCGTCACTAGCAAAGCAATACTGGAGTACTGATCATGCGCATAGCCATGCTTTCCCTGCATACCTCACCGATGCAGCAACCGGGCTCCGGCGATGCAGGTGGCATGAACGTGTACATCCAGAACCTTTCCTATGCGCTGGGCGCACTGGGCCACGAAGTCCACATGCTCACCCGCACCGCCGGCGAATCCGAGTCGCTGCAGGTCAGCGAGGGCGTGTGGATGCACCAGGTGCAGATCGCTGCCAATCAGGCCCTCACCAAAGAGCAGCTGCCGGAGATCATCGATGAGGCCGCGGAAGAAATCGCCACGCACTTGCACGGCGTGAAGATCGATGTCGTCCACGGGCACTATTGGCTCTCCGGGATGGCGGGGTTGCAACTGGCGCAGCGATGGTCCGCTCCCCTGTTGGTCTCGATGCACACCTCGGCTGCGGCCAAGGAGCATGAATCGGGCATTCCCGAGCCGGGCTACCGCAAGGACGCCGAGCAGCAGCTGCTTGCCGAATGCGCGCGCATCATCGCCAACACTCCGGTGGAAGCGAAGCAGCTGGGGCGCTTCTACGCCGTGGAATCGAAAAAGCTCGACATTGTGCTGCCCGGCGTCAACCACCGCATCTTCCATCCGGACCAGGACAAGGTGCGCCGCCCGCTGGGCGAGGATGACTTGCATCTGGTCTATGCCGGGCGGATGCAACCGCTGAAGGGAGCGCATCTGCTGCTGGAAGCCATGGGCATCGCGCGCCGCAAGGATCCCAACCTGCGCATCACCGCATCGCTCTTCGGCGCCCTGTCCGGGGCAACCGACTACGACCTGCCATCGCTCGTGCAACGCCACGGCTTGGAGGACGTCGTCCGCTTCTTCGAACCGCTCTCCCCCGAGAAATTGGCACTCGTCTTCGCCAACGCCGATGTCGTTGCAGTCCCGTCGCTCTCCGAGACCTTCGGCCTGGTAGCTGCCGAAGCGCAGGCCTGCGGCACTCCGGTTCTGGCCAATGCCGTGGGCGGATTGGCCTACGCCGTGAACGACGGCGAATCAGGGTGGCTCATGGAAGAGCCCGATGCCCAGCTGTGGGCCGAAAAATTGCTTGAGCTTGCCCGGGATCCTGAACAGATTACTGCCGCCGGCCATGGCGCCCTGGAGCATTCGGGACTATTCACTTGGGAGCGCGCCGCTGTCGCTACTTTGGCCAGCTATCGCATGGCCCAGTCCGAGCGCCACCGAGCCTAGTCAAGATCGCTGGCACCACAGTGCCCTGGCCGTCAACGCGACTGCGTCGATGACCAGGGCACTGGTGATTTCACCTAGCCGCGCACCAGCTCCATTTCGAAGTGGGGCTTGGATTTGCGCGCGTTCCACGCCTGAATGGTGTAACCGTCGGCGTTCGGCTGGAAGGCCAAGTCGACCGCGGCCGGGAGCACCACCGGAGTCTGGAACTCGATGCTCCAGCGGTAGCTTCCGCTGGCAGGCTCGATTCCCGCCAGCGCCCGGGCCGCCAGGTAGATGCCGTGGGCGATGGCTCCCGGCATGCCCAGTGCCTTGGCGCTAAGTGCAGACAGGTGGATCGGGTTGTAGTCCCCGGCTACCGCGGCCCAGCGGCGCCCGGTTCCCGCATCAAGTTTCCAGCTCGCGGTGCGCTGCGGCGCGGCAAATGCCTGGTGCACGCTCTTCTCCGGCGTGGCCCCGTCAAGCCGCACGCCCTTGGCCAGGAAGGTGCTGCGCGAGAGCAACCGGTCCTGCCCGTCCACCACAATGCGCATCACCAGGTCGGCGGTCACCCCATGCGGGTGGCCCGCCAGGTTCTCGCTGTGCACCTCGATGTCAAACGCCTCGTCCTCCCCCAACGGCTGCCGGACCTCCACCTGGTTGACCAGGTGGATCATCCCCAGCAGCGGCAACGGGAAGTCATCTTGCACCATCAATGACATGGCCAGCGGGAACGCCAAGGAGTGCACGTAGAGGCTCGGCAGCACGCCGTTCATCGGCGCGCCCACGGCCTTGCGGTATTCGGCAAGCTTCCCCGGATCGGCCTTCGCGCCCTGGAAGACCAGCACGGTTTCGGGCAGCACCGGGTTCTTGGGCTTGCGCTGAAGGGTCTTGACGGCCTTGGCATAGACCGAGGCCATCGACGGGATCTCGGAAACGATCTGCGCACCCATCTCAGGCACCTACCAGCGACTGGCCGCAGACGCGCAGCACCTGGCCGTTCAGCCCGGCCGCGGCATCCGAGCCGAGGAAGCTGATCGCTTCGGCAACATCCACCGGCAGGCCGCCCTGCATCAGCGATGGCAGGACCATGCGGGCCACGGTGCGGGTGCCCAGCGGGATCTTCGCGGTCATCTCGGTCTCAATGAACCCCGGAGCCACAGCGGCAATGGAGCCGCCGTTCTCGGCGAACAGCTTGGCGCTGGCGTGCACCATACCGATCACCCCGCCCTTGGAAGCCGCATAGTTGGTCTGCCCGCGATTGCCGGCGATGCCGGAGGTGGAGGCCAGCGAAACGATGCGCAGGCCAGGCAACTTGGCCGCCAGGAAGGCCTCATTCATGCGCAACTGCGAAGCGATGTTCACCGCAATCACCGAATCCCAGCGGCCGGCATCCATGTTGGCCAGCAGCTTGTCCCGGGTGATGCCGGCATTGTGGATCACCAGATCCAGCGAGCCATGGCGGCCGATCGCATGATCCATGATCTGCTGGGCAGCATCCTGGGCGGTGACATCCAGCTGCAAGGTGGTGGCGCCGATCGAATTGGCCACCTTGGCCAGCGCTTCGCCGGCGGCTGGCATGTCCACCACGACCACCTGCGCCCCGTCGCGGGACAGCGTCTTGGCGATGGCCGCGCCGATGCCGCGGGCGGCCCCGGTCACCACTGCCACCTTGCCGGCAAGCGGCTTGGCGAAGTCAGCCGGCAGCACGCCATCGTTGGTGCGCACGGTCAGGAACTGGCCGTCCACATAAGCGCTGCGGCCGGAGAAGAAGAAGCGCAAGGCGGCCAGCGCGCTGGGGCTGGCCACGGTGGTGCCCGCTTCGAGCACAATGCCGTTGGCGGTGGCGCCACCGCGCATTTCGCGGCCCATCGAGCGCACGATCCCATCGATGCCCTGGCGCACGGCGGAAAGCTCCGGCGCGTCATCATCCCGGGCGGGCCGTGAGAAAGCAACCACGCGTCCGCCGGGCAGCAGCTTGCGCAGCGCCTGGCCTGCGGCGAGCATCAGCGGCGAGAGATCAGTGGGGCGCTCAAGCTCATCGAGCAAGAGCACCAGCCCGCCGAGCTTGGCCTCGCCGGCATCATGCCGGCGCACATCCAGGCCCCAGGACACCAGGGTGTCGCTCATCTCCTGCGCCTGGTCTGAGGAGCCGAGGACCAGCACCGGGCCGGGCAGCAGCGCTTCCTGCGGGCTGTAGCGGCGCAGGCGCGGAGGACGCGGCAAGCCCAGCAGGGTGGCCAGCTTCTTGGTGGCCCCGGTATTGACCAGTTCCATGTACTTGTCTGCCATTAGCTGCGAGCCTCCAGAATTGCGACGACGCCCTGGCCACCTGCTGCGCAGACCGAAATCAGTGCACGGCCCGAGCCCTTTTCATGCAGCATCTTCGCGGTGCTGGCGATGATGCGTCCGCCGGTGGCGGCAAATGGGTGGCCGGCTGCCAGCGAGGAACCGTTGACGTTCAACTTCGAACGGTCGATGGCGCCCAGAGGTGCATCCAGTCCCAGCTTCTCACGGCAGAATTCCTCGTCTTCCCACGCCTTGAGGGTGGAGAGCACGGTGCCGGCGAAGGCTTCGTGGATCTCGTAGAAGTCGAAGTCGCCCAGGGTGAGGTTGTTGCGCGCCAGCATCCGGGCCGTGGCGTAAGCCGGGGCCATCAGCAGTCCTTCGCCGCCGTGCACGAAGTCCACTGCGGCCGCCTCGAAGTCGACGAAATTCGCCAGCATCGGCAGGTCATGCTCCTGCGCGTATTCTTCACTGCCCAGCAGCACCGCCGAGGCGCCGTCGGTCAGCGGGGTGGAGTTGCCGGCGGTCATGGTCGCCGCCTCGCCCAGGTCCTTGCCGAAGGCGGGCTTGAGCTTGGCCAGCTTCTCCAACGTGGAATCGGCACGCAGGTTATTGTCCTTGGACAGGCCGTTGAACGGGGTGATCAGGTCGTTGAAGAAGCCCCGGTCGTAGGCGGCGGCCAGATTCTTGTGGCTGGCCAAAGCCAGTTCATCCTGCGCTTGGCGGGTGATGCCCCACTTCTTGGTGGTGACCGCCTGGTGGTCGCCCATGGACAGGCCGGTACGCGGTTCGCCGGTGCCCGGGGCTGCCGGCGCCAGGTGGCCGGGGCGGATCTTGGCCAGCGCGCTCAGCTTGGCCTTGGTGGTGCGGGCACGGGAAAGTTCCATCAGGATGCCGCGCAGCGAGTCCGAGACCGCGATCGGCGCGTCGGAAGTGGTGTCCACGCCGCCGCCGATGGCGGATTCGAGCTGGCCCAGCTTGATCTTGTTGGCCAGCGAGCCGATGGCTTCCATGCCGGTGGCGCAGGCCATCTGCACGTCGTAGGCCGCGGTGGCGTGATCCAGCGAGGAGCCGAGAACGGACTCGCGGACCAGGTTGAAGTTCTTGGAATGCTTGAGCACCGCGCCGCCGGCGACAGCGCCGATGCGCTCGCCCTGCAGGCCGAAGCGGGCGACCAGGCCCTCAAGCGCGGCGGTGAACATGTCCTGGTTGGACGCATTCACGTAGGCGGTGTTGGAACGGGCGAAGGGAATGCGGTTGCCACCGATGATCACGGCATTGCGCACAGAGGGCTGGCTCATGTTCGTTGAACTCCTACAAATGTTTTGGTGTGACAAGTATTACTGTAACCAAGAGTACATGATACTGTGAGTTACGTGAACAAGATCACTGAAGAATTCGACCGCGAGACCGACGGCCGAGCAGCTCGCTGGGAAGCGCATCGCACCGCGCGCCACGAAGAACTGCTCAAGCTGGCGCGCAAGGCCGTGCACAAGCTCGGCCCGCAGGTCTCGATGGAAGATATTGCCGGGCACGCACGCACCTCAAAGCCGGTCTACTACCGGTACTTCGGGGATAAGGAAGGCCTGCGCCAGGCGCTGAGCGCGATGGTGATCAACGACTTCCGCGAACGCGTGATCGCCGCGGGACTGGCCAAGGAAGATGAAATCAGCGCCCTGCACGCCATGGTTTCCTCCTACCTGGAGCTGGCCGCCAACAGCCCCAACCTGTACTTCTTCGTGACCTCGGCCCCGCGCTCGGCCGATGATGAATCAGCCGGCGCCCTGAGCACTTTCTTCGAAGAGGCATCCAGCTTGATGAGCGAACGCCTGCTCCAGCTCTACGATCAGCGCGCCACCGCCGCCACCTTGGACTTGTGGCCACGCGCGGCGCTGGGCATGGTCCGCGCCGCCGGCGAGCAATGGCTGCGCCAACCCGCCTCCGATCACAAGCCGACCCTGCAGTCGCTGGCCACGGAGCTGACCAATTGGCTGACCTACGGCATCGCCTCCACCCGGAAACCGAAAACCTGCTGAAGCACCCAGGTGCAACCCCAAACCGAGACACCACCGAAATGAAAGGTACGTCATGAGCGAGAACCGCATCAACGTCAACGCCCTGTCCGAACAACTCTTCGGCCCTTACGCCCAGATCCGCAAGGCCTCGCGCGCCCGCGCCGCCGATCCGCA
Organism: Glutamicibacter sp.; assembly: GCF_050701915.1. Lineage (NCBI taxonomy): Bacteria > Bacillati > Actinomycetota > Actinomycetes > Micrococcales > Micrococcaceae > Glutamicibacter > Glutamicibacter sp. Next base: position 13,503 of record NZ_JBOGEG010000040.1, read on the forward strand.
GCTGCAGCGCGACCCGCTGCTGGGCATGGACGAGCACCGCGAACGCGTACTGGGCCAGCTGGGCATCCTCGTTGAGCAAGAAGCCGTGCAGCGTGCCTTCCCCAAGGAATTCGGCGGCGCCGATGACCATGGCGGCTCCATCGCGGCCTTCGAGGAACTGGTGGCCGCGGATCCTTCGCTGCAGATCAAGGCCGGGGTGCAGTGGGGCCTGTTCGCCGGGGCGATCTTGCACCTGGGCACCGAGGAGCACCACCGGGCCTGGCTGCCCGGGGCCATGAACCTCGATACCCCCGGCGCCTTCGCCATGACCGAGATCGGCCACGGTTCGGACGTGGCCGCGGTGGCCACCACCGCCACCTACGACGAAGCCGCCGGCGAGTTCATCATCCACACCCCATTCAAGGCCGCCTGGAAGGAATTCCTGGGCAACGCGGCCCTGCACGGCAAGGCCGCCACCGTCTTCGCCCAGCTGATCACCAAGGGCGTCAACCACGGCGTGCACTGCTTCTACGTCCCCATCCGCGACGAAGCCGGCAACTTCCTTGAAGGCATCGGCGGCGAAGACGACGGGCTGAAGGGCGGGCTGAACGGCATCGACAACGGCCGGCTGCACTTCACCAACGTGCGTGTTCCGCGCACCAACCTGCTCAACCGCTACGGCAATGTGGACGCTGACGGAACCTATTCCTCGCCGATCCCTTCGCCGGGCCGCCGCTTCTTCACGATGCTCGGCACCCTGGTCCAGGGCCGCGTGTCGCTCGATGGCGCCGCCACCAACGCCGCGAAGATCGCGTTGCAGATCGCGGTCACCTACGGCAACCAGCGCCGCCAGTTCAACTCCACTTCCGACACCGAGGAAACCACGCTGCTGGACTACCAGCGCCACCAGCGCCGCCTGATCACCCGCCTGGCCCGCACCTACGCTTCCTCCTTCGCCCACGACGGCCTGCTGGACAAGTTCGACGCGGTGTTCTCGGGCCGGGCCGACAGCGATGATGACCGCCAAGACCTGGAAACCCTCGCCGCCGCGCTGAAGCCGCTGAGCACCTGGGACGCGCTGGACACCTTGCAGGAATGCCGCGAGGCCTGCGGCGGTGCCGGCTTCATCGCCAAGAACCGCTTCACCCAGCTCTATGCGGACCTCGATGTCTATGTGACCTTCGAAGGCGATAACAATGTGCTGCTGCAACTGGTGGGCAAGCGCCTGCTCACCGACTACGCGGCCGAGTTCCGCAAGCTCGACACCGGCGCGATGGCCCTGTACGTGGCCAAGCAGGTCGGTGCCACCGCCCTGCACCGCTCGGGTCTGCGCGGCGTGGGCCAGGCCTTCGCGGATATCTCCGACGAACGCAAGAGCGCGAATTTCTTCAAGGACCCGGAGAACCAGCGCGCCCTGCTCACCGACCGCATCAATGCCAAGGTCGCCGAGGTGGCCAACGCCCTGCGGGCCGCCGGGAAGAACAAGGCCAAGGCTGCCGCCGCATTCAACGAGAACCAGGACCTGCTGATCTCCGCGGCGCGCGACCACGGCCAGCTGTTGCGCTGGGAAGCATTCACCGCGGCATTGGAGAAGACCGGGGATCCGACCACCAAGGAGGTGCTGACCTGGTTGCGCGATGTCTTCGCGCTGGTCCTGATCGAGGATGACCTGGGCTGGTACCTGGCCAACGGCCTGCTCTCGATGCAGCGGGCCCGTACCCTTTCGGGCTACATCAACCGCCTGCTCGCCCGCCTGCGCCCGCATGCCCAGGACTTGGTGGAAGCCTTCGGCTACACCCAGGACCACCTGCGTGCCGATATCTCCTCGGGCGGCGAAGCCGAGCGCCAGGATGAGGCCATGGAGTACTTCCGAAAGCTGCGTGCCAGCGATAATGCGCCAATCAGCGAGAAGTCCTTGCAGAAGGCCAAGCGCTAGAGCCAGAGCGCTGGTGCCCGGACCCGGGGATTTTGTACCGGGTCCGGGCGCCAGCTCGTTAAAGGCTGCTTCGCCTAGTTTCCCAGCCGCTGGGCCAGGGCTACCGTCAACCCTTCGGGCCCCCGCACGTAAGCCATCTTCCATGCGCCTTCGTATTGCCCGACGCCGCCGATCAGCCCATAGCCCTGGGCTTCAAGGCCGGCGACCATCCCCTGGAGGTCATCTACCTCGAAGGCGATCGAGCGCATTCCCAATTCATTGGCCATGGCGTGGGGGTTGCCGGGCTCGTGGTCCGGCTTCTCGAAGCTGGCCAGTTCGATGCCGACCTCCGAATCCGCGGACTTGAGCATGACGACGTTCGTGCGCGAGTCCTTGATCCCGCACACGGTTTCCAGGAACTCCCCTTCCATCCCGGAGACCCGGCCCTCGACATGCAGGCCCAAGCCTATGAAGAAGTCGGTCACCAGCTCAAGGTCTGCAACGGTGACGCCGATATGGTCAAAACGGATGATTCGTGGCATGGTGGCGGGCACGCTTTCGCTCGTAGGCGGCCAGGCAATGATGGCCTTGTTCGCTAGTTAGCCACAGGGTACGCCCGCCGCGCGCCCGGAACCAGCCCACGAATAAGATTCCATGGAACTTCTATTCCGGGCCGCCCCACAGAAGCCTCGCTGGTCGATGGCATCGCGATGGTCTTCGGCCAGCAGGGCAATCCCCCGTGGTGCAAATGCCGGTACTTCATTGATGGCGAATGGAACCGCGGGCTGAATCCAACGACGCGGCACTGCGCGAACAGGTCTGCGGCCCTGGTGTTCCAGCCGGCCTCGTGGCCTATGCCGATGCCCGGCCAGCACTACCCGCGCTTCCGGTCCCGCGGGCACAAGGCCGGGGGAATCCATCCGGGCGCTGGCCTGCTTCGTGGTCCGCCCCGAATTCCGCCACCGGGGCATTTCCGTACAGTTGCCTGCTGCCGCGATCAAGCCTGCCCGGGTGAACGGTGCCAGCCTTCTGCGCGCTGGCCCCACCGCTACCGGCATCACCGCCAAGAACAGTGCCGGCCTATTTTCCGGCCACCAGGCTAGAGCCTTGCCTGCCCCAGCTCATCGAGCACCAGCGCCACCCTTGCCCGCTGGTCCGGGTCCAGCCCCTGGACCGGCAAGGGCAGGCAATCGGGTGCTGCCAGGCGCAGGTGCTCGGCAATCGCGGCACTGACGCGCAGGCTGCCGCCGCATTGCGCCATCAGGTCCCACAGCGGCCGCAGATCCTCGGAAACCGCTAGCGCCTTTTGGTGGTCTGCGGCCTGCACCGCGCGCGTAATTTCAAGCATCGGGTCCGGGATTGTTCCGCCCACCGCGGTAAACTACGCGTCGCATCCTGCGATGAGTCCAGCTGCCCCGGAGGCATCGCCCGATACCCCGATGCCTACGTGATCGGGAAGCACCGCCCGAATCGCCGCGACATGGGCAAGTGCTTCCACTGGATCTGCCGGGACCCCTGGAATCTTGATGGAAATGATCCCCGGCAGCTGCGCGATGCGCGCATAAAGCCCGTTGCTGAAGGTGAAATGGGTTGTTCCAGGATTGTCATAGACAACGACCGGCAGGTCGCTGTGCTCGGTCGCCGCCCTGAACAGTGCGAAGACTTCATCATCGTCCAGCCGCTGGTAGCCCACCGGGGCGAGCAGAACACCGGCCGCACCGGCGGCCTTGGCGTCGTCAATATGCGCCAGGACGTGGGCGGTGCGCATGGCGCCGACTCCAGCCAGCACCGGGATCCCGTCTGCATGCTGAACCGCCAACCGGATGACGCGTTCGCGCTCTGCGCGCTCCAGGTACATGTAGGAACCGGTCGAGCCCAGGACGGTGATTGAATCCACCCCGGCCGCAACCAGTCGCTGCACCAATCCGATGAATGCCGGCTCATCGAGTTGGTCATCTTTCATTGGGGTGAGCGGGAAGGCGCTGAGCCCGGCCAAGGCGGTGACTGGCACTGCCCCAGTTTTCGTTGATGATTTCATGATGCGCCATCCTCTCTAAGGTGCTGGTTCCTCGATCTTACGGCCAGCAGGGCGCAGGCGATGATTGCGCAGCCGCCAACCACGGTGGGCCAACCTATTTGTTCGTGCAGCAGCATCCCGGCCCAGCAGATCGTCATTACCGGCTGCGCCAGCTGCACCTGGCTCACTTGCGCCATCGGGCCGATGGCCAATCCGCGATACCACGCAATGAAGCCAAGGAACATGCTCACGACGCCAAGATATGCGAAAGCAGCCCACTCGCTGAATGTTGCTGCGGGAGGGTGCTGGAGCGCCGAGACGGTCGTTAGGGTGATCATAACCGGAGAGGCCAGAACCAGTGCCCACGAGATCGTTTGCCATGAACCGAGCTCCCGCGAGAGCAGGCCGCCTTCGGCGTAGCCGATAGCGCAAGCGAGCACCGCCCCGAAGAGCAACCAGTCGGCCCCGTGCAAGCTGTCCAGCCCGCCTCCTTGCAAAGCGGCAAAGGCCAAGGCTGCCAATGACCCGGAACCGGCCGCGATCCAGAATCTGGTGCTGGGTCGTTCCCTGGTTCGCAGCACAGCGGCTGCGGCCGTCACTGCAGGCAGGATGGCGATCACTACCGCGCCATGGCTGGCCGGAGCTGTGGTCATCGCAAAGGATGTCAGCAGGGGAAAACCTGCGATAACTCCCCCGGCGACGACCAGCAGCCGCCACCATTGCGACCGTGTTGGAAGTTTCTGGCCGGTGCTCCAGAGCACGGCAACAGCCAGCATTGTGGCGATAACGGAGCGTCCCGCGCCGACGAACAGCGGTTGCATGTGGCCGCTTTCCACGGCGATGCGGGTGAAGGGCACGGTGAAGGAGAAGGCGAGAACGCCCAGTAATCCCCAGATCAGCCCGGTACCGGCAGAGGATAGCGGTTGCCGCGTATTGAGAGTAGCGGTACTATCTAGTTTCATGTTTAACAGTAGCAGTGAGCGCCTGGTTGCGGTACTGCGCGAATGGATTGCGGCAGCCCCCGCCGGGAGCCAGCTGCCCTCCACGCGCTCCCTGGTCGCGGATCATGAAGTCAGCCCGGTCACCGTGCAGAAAGCGCTGCGGACCCTCACCGGCCAGGGCATCATTGAATCGCGCCCTGGTATCGGCACCTTCATTCGCAGCCAGCCGGTGGCCAGGGCGCACGACCATGCCTGGCAAACCGCGGCCTTGGGCGTTGTGCAACGGCCCCTGCCTGAACTCGCCTCCGCCCAGCGCGCTACGCCCAATGACGTCATCTCACTGCAGTCGGGCTATCCGGATCGACACTTGCTGCCAGAACGGCTGGTGCGCAGCGCCTTCTCGCGGGTCGCGCGCAGCGATGCGGTGCTCCAACGCACCCCGGCCGCGGGGCTGCCTGATCTGCAGAGCTGGTTCGCAGCCGAACTCGGCGCCATCACTGCCCCCGGGCTGAGCGCGCCGGCGGCCAGCGACGTCGTCGTTCTGCCCGGAAGCCAAAGCGGGCTGGGCTCGATCTTCCGCTCACTGGTGGGGGCCGGCAAGCCGATGCTCATCGAATCGCCCACCTATTGGGGTGCTATCCTGGCTGCCGCGCAAGTCGGCGTGCAGCTCGTCCCCGTTCCCGCCGGTCCCCATGGCCCGGACCCCGGGCAGCTGGATCGCACTTTCGAGCAAACCGGGGCCCGCGCCTTTTACGCCCACCCGAATTTCGCCAACCCTTCCGGGGCCCAGTGGTCGCCCGAAGTTTCCCAGCGGGTGCTGGAAATCCTGGAGAATCGTGGTGCTTTCCTGGTGGAAGATGACTGGGCGAAGGATTTCGGGATCAATGCCGAGTCTTCACCGATGGCCGCCAGAGATGACAGCGGCCACGTGGTGTATCTGCGCTCCCTGACCAAGAGCGTGTCCCCGGCGGTCCGTGTTGCCGGCGTCATTGCCAGAGGGCCAGCACGGGAACGGATTCTGGCCGATAACCAGGCCCAATCCATGTATGTCAGTGGTGCGCTGCAATCCGTCGCGCTTGACGTGGTCACCCAGCCCGGGTGGCGCACCCACTTGCGTTCGGTGCGCCAGCAGCTGGCAACGCGCAGGGATCTGGTGCTCTACGCCCTGGCGCAGCATCTGCCCGAAGCCCATGTCGAGCAGGTCCCGCTGGGCGGGCTGAACCTCTGGGCAAGGCTGCCGGATGCCACTAATCTGGTGCAGCTGGTCCGCGACTGCGAAATGCGCGGCGTGGCCATCTCGGCCGGAGACAGCTGGTTCCCCGCGGAACCGACCGGACGCTTTCTGCGGCTGAACTTTGCCGGCCCGAACCCTGGAGCCTTCAACCAGGGCGTCGAGATCATCGGCCAGGTGCTGCGCGGCTAGGTCCGGCCGGCAGGATCCAGCTACCGGCTGCCAGGGCGGAACCAGCGTTTCTGCAGGCCCGCAATCCGGGACCTGAACATGGTCCTTGCGGCACCGCAGCTGCAGCTAGGCGAATCGGCACCCTCCAGGCTGCGCACTGCCCGGGCCCGAAATGCCCGGCACCCGCACCTGGTCTTCGCAGGATCATGCGCAACTGGGTTACTCATGATTTTTCGACTACCGCGTCCGGGAAACAGCGGATCCGCACTGGCCCCACCTGCCAATGGCTATCCCGGGCAGGTGGAGGCCGAAGCGCCATGGCCAAGTCCCCTGGCATTCATGCTCCCGGCCAGAAGCGACATGACCGCTCCTGCTCACCTTGCCCAAAGGAAAGGCGGCTCCGGTGAATGGCAGATAATCCCATTCACCGGAGCCGCCAGAATTCTTCGCTGACTACAGCCCGTCGACCTCGACCAAGCCGCGACGCGTAGGTACCGGGGCCACGTGCGTGCCGTTGGCCGCCACGCGCTGCACCGATAGCAGGCGCGGGGCAGGACCATCAGCGGCCTGCAGGATCCACGGGCCGACCATCAGGTAGCTGCGGTCCTTTTCCGCCTCGGTGACAACCCCGGTAATCACGAAATCGCCATATGGTTCCTGGCTGAAGGAAGCGACCACCAGATCACCGTGGGACAGCGCGGAGACCTCGATGTCTTCCGGGGCGAATTCGCCCTCGAAGGCGGCAGGGAAGGCGCGCACATCCTTGTCCGGCTGGCGCTGCATGATCTCGCCGCCATCGGCATCCTTGGCCTTCTTCTTTGCCGCGGCCGCGTTCAGGCCGCCGACCATCACGTCATCGAGCACGGTAGCGTGCGCGGCACCGGTGATCAGGAAGTTGCCGAAGCGATCGGTCTTGTAGAGCACCGAGAGGACATCGCCGCCCTGAACATCGCCGAAGGCCGCCTTCATGCCAGCTACGTCGCGCTTGGAAGGGCCTTTGATAAAGACGTCCACTGTTTTCTCCATCCGGACAGGTGTTTACACAGACCTGTCAAGCCTAGCGCAGGTCAACGCCCAGCCGGGTTCAGCCTCGGCCGCGCATCGCCGCGTCGAACCATCCGGTAATGCTCGCCGGATGGGTGATCGCGGTGCCCACCACCACGGCGAACGCGCCGGCATCCAACGCGGATTTCGCCTGCGCCGGGGTATGGATCCGGCCTTCGGCGATCAAGGGGCAGTCCAGGCCGGCACCGGCAATTTCTCCCAGCAGCTCCAGATCCGGCCCTTCGGTCTTCTCGCGTTCTCCGCTATAGCCGGCCAGCGTGGTCCCGATCAGATCGGCACCGGCCTCGGCGGCGGCCAGCGCATCATCCAGCGAACCGCAGTCGGCCATCACCAAAGCTGCAGACCGCTCGTGGACCGCGCTAATGGTTTGCTCCAGGGTCTTGCCATCTGGCCGTTCACGGCGGGTGCCGTCCAGCGCCACAATGTGCGCCCCGGCGTTGGCCACGGCCAGCGCATGGTGGATGGTAGGGGTGATGAACACCCCCTCGTGGCCGTCCTTGAACAGGCCGATGACCGGGACTTCCACCGCCGAACGGGTGTATCCGATGTCTGCCAGGCCCTGCACGCGAACCGCGCCGGCACCGCCGATCACCGCGGATGCGGCCACCTGCGCCATGGTCTGCGGGTGGCGCATCGGCTCGCCCGGGTAGGCCTGCGCGGAGACGATCAAGCGTCCGCGCAGGGCTTCGAGTTCCGCTGCCGTAAGCAACATTTCCTGCTCCTCTAGTCTCTGGGCCAGAATAGGCTGGCCGCCCCGATCAGGGCCGCGTCCGTTCCGAGCGCGGCCGGGCTCAACCCGGTGCCCTGGAGAAGGTCGATTGCGCTGGCGGCAAAGCCTTCGCGCAATCCATCCCACCAGATCTTTCCGGCACCGGCCATCCCGCCGGCAATAACGATCTTCTCCGGATCCAGCACGTTGGCCAGCGAACCGGCGGCTGATCCTGCGGCCAATCCCCCGATATGCAATGCCCGATAGGCCAATTCGTCGCCGGCATCGGCCAGTGCGGTGACCGCCTGGGTGTCGCGCACCAGCGGATTGCCGGCCAAGCGCTGGTAGTGCCGAAGGATTGCGGGCCCGGCAGCGATCGCTTCCACATGCCCGGTGCGCCCGCAGGAGCATTCAAGCCCCGCGGCATAGGCGGAGTCGATATGCCCCATATGCCCGGCTACATGGTGGAAACCGGTGACCAGTTGGCCCTCGTGCAGGTACGCGCCGCCGATGCCGGTGCCGATGGCCAACAGCATCACCTGGCCGGCTCCTTGGCCTGCGCCGAAGCGGGCTTCGCCCAAGCCGTGGGCGTGCACGTCATTGACCGCGCGGACTTCCAACCCGGTCAGGGTGCCCAGTTCCGCGGCCAAATCCGTGCCGGCCCAGCCCGCCAGCGTAGCGGTGGCCGAAACGACCTTGGCGGTTTCCGGGTCGATGACCCCGGCGGCGCCGATACCCAATCCGGCCGGCTGCGCCGAGCATGCACCGCGCAGCTGCTGCACCACGCCGGCCATGGCCGCGATGATCGCGGCGGAGCCTTCGCGGGCCGGCGTGGGTGCTTGGCTGCGCGCGGTAATGGTGCCATCCGGGCGCACCAGGGCGCCGGCGATCTTGGTGCCGCCCAAATCCAGGGCGAGCACCTCGCCGGCGCCTGCTAGTTGCTCTTGCACTGCCCGGATGCCTACTTCGCGGCGACCGGCAGCAGGCCGGTTTCGGCCAGGATCCCGCGGATCGCGCTGGCCTCGTGCGCATCCAGGGAAGCCATCGGGGCGCTCATGGCGTTATTGGCAATGATGCCCAGCTCAACCAGGGCGGTCTTGAAGGCGCCCAGGCCGGCGGCACCCGGCGAAACCCGGGAGGCGTCCGGGGTGTAGACGATGTCGAAGACGCGGGCCAGTCGGTCCTGCTCGGCAGCCGCGGCTGCCCAATCACCGGCCGCAGCCTTCTCGAACAGGCGGCGGTACCCGGCCGGGTCCACGTTGCCCAGGCCCGGCACCACGCCGTGCGCGCCACCGAGCAGCGCGCCGTCCACGACCACCTCGTGGCCGGTGAACACCGAGAAGCCTTCGATGTCTTTGGTGGCCAGCAGCAGCTGGCGGAAGGACACGTCATCTCCCGAGGAATCCTTCACGCCCACGATGGCACCGGACTTCGCCAAGCGGATGGCGACATCCAGCGGCAGCTTGTGGTGGGTTCGCACCGGCACGTCGTAGGCGAAGATATCGACCTGCAAGGCATCGTGGATGGCGGTGAAGTGCGCTTCGATCTCCGGCCCGTTGGAGATGGCGTAGAACGGGGTGGTCACCACCAGCGCGTCCGCGCCCAGGGCGATCAGCCGCCGGCCCTCCTCGACCACTCGCGCAGTGGTCTGCTCGCTGGCGCCCACCAGTACCGGCACGCGGCCGGCGTTGGCGGCCACGATCCGGGTGAGCACCGCGTCGCGTTCGGCATTGGCCAGGTACGGCACCTCGCCGGAGGAACCGAGCACGAACAGGCCGGTGACTCCCCCGTCGATCAGGTGTTCCACCACGGCATCCAGGCCGGCGGCGTCAATGGCGCCATCGGCGGTGCGCGGGGTGATGACCGGCGGGATGACGCCGGAGTACTTCGGGTTGTTCGTGTAAGCCACGGGAATTCGGTCTTTCTCTAGGTGCCGCAAGTGCGGCGATTGGTTAGTGCTCCAGCAGTGCCGGGGCAGCACCCAACAGGGTGCGGGTGTAGTCATTGGTCGGCGCGTCGAAAACCTGCGCGGCATTTCCGCGCTCGACGATTTCTCCGGCGTTCATCACGCAGATGGTGTCCGAAACATAGCGCACGGTCTGGATATCGTGGGAGATGAACACCATGCCCAGGTTCAACTGCGATTTCAGGTCGGTGAGCAGGTTCAGCACCTGGGCGCGCACCGACACATCCAGCGCGCTGGTGGGCTCATCGGCCACGATCACCGCAGGTTCCAGGGCCAGCGCCCTGGCGATGGCCACGCGCTGGCGCTGGCCGCCGGAGACCTGGCTGGGCAGGGCGGAAGCCGCCGAGGGCGGCAGGCCCACCACGCCCAGCAGCTCCAGCGCCCTGGCCTTGCGCGAGGAGTCGTTGCCGATCCCGTGCACGCGCAAAGGATCGGTGAGCGTATCCATGATCGACATGCGCGGGTTCAGCGCGGTGGCCGGGTCCTGGAAGACCACGCCCACGCTGCGCCCGAACTCCTTGCGGCCTGCGGCGTTGCGCTTGCCCACCGGCTTGCCGTTGAACAGCACCTGCCCGCTGGTGGGTTCCTGCAGGCCCACCAGCACCGAGGCCAGGGTGGACTTGCCGCAGCCGGATTCGCCCACGATGCCCACGGTCTGCCCGCGGTGCACGGCGAAGTCGACCCCGTTGACCGCCTTGATGATGCGCGGGGTAAACAGCTTGCCGCCGCGGATCTTGTGGTGCACGTGGATATTGTCCAGTTCGATGATCGCGTCGCTCACTTGTTCACTCCTTGCAGGTGGCTGGCCCAGCGGTGTTCGCTGCCGGCGCCCACGGGGACGAAGGACAGGTGCTGGTCCGGATCGGCGTCCAGGCGCGCGGAGCGCTCGGCGAAGCGGTCGCCGGCGGCGAAATCGTACGGGCTGGGGACGGTGCCGGGGATCTGGTGCAGGCGTTGCGCCTTCGACTCGATGGAGAGCACCGCCCCGAGCAGGCCCTGGGTGTATTCGTGGTGCGGGACGCGCAGCACGTCGCTGATCGGCCCGGATTCCACCACCTGGCCGGCGTACATCACGGTGACGCGGTGCGCCAGCGAGGCCACCAGCGCCAGGTCGTGGGAGACGAAGACCATCGCGAAGCCCAGCTGCTCGCGCAGCTCGTTGAGCAGGTCGACCACCTGCTTCTGCACGGTGACATCCAGCGCGGTGGTCGGCTCGTCGCAGACCACCAGCTTGGGGCTGCGCGAGAGGGCCATGGCGATCAGCACGCGCTGGCGCTGGCCGCCGGAGAGCTCATGCGGGTAGGAGCGCAAGGTGCGCTTGGCGTCCAGCTTGACCAGGGTGAGCAGTTCCTCGGGGGTCTTGCGCCCGCCGCGGCGGGTGAGCTGGCGCAGCTGGTCGCCGATGAGCATCGAGGGGTTCAGCGAGGACAGGGCGTCCTGGTAGACCATGGCGATCTGCTCACCGCGCAGGCCCTTGTAGACCTTGTCGTCCCCGGCCCGGGTGCCGCCATCGGAGGTGGCCGGCAGCAGTTCCCTGCCCTCGAAGGTGATGGAACCGGACAGCTTCGCGCTTCCGGGCAGCAGGCCCATGATGGCCAGCGAGGTGATGGACTTGCCGCAACCGGATTCGCCCACCAGCGCCATGGTTTCGCCCTCGCGCACCGCGAAGGAGACATCCTGCACGATCGGGGTGTCCCCGTAGCGCTCCGGGAAGCGGATGGACAGGTTCTTGACCTCCAGGATGGTGCGCGGTGCGCCCTTGGAGGTGTCGAGCACCAGGCGGTCGGTGCGCTGGGCCTCGGCCGCTGCCAGCAGGTCCAGTTCCCCGCGCAGCCGCTCGGCGGCTTGGCCGTCCACGGCCGCCTTGGCCCGGGCCGCCGCAGGTTCGCCGTGCTTCTTCGCCTGCTTCCTGGCCGAGCCCTTGGTGTTCACCAGCGCGTCGGTCATGCCTTCGGCCAGCATATTCAATGCCAGCACGGTCAGCAGGATCACCAGGCCGGCAAAGGTGGTCGCCCACCAGGCGCCGTTGAGCACCAGGGTGCGGCCGTAGGAGATCACGTTGCCCCAGCTCGGGGCCGGGTCCTGGATGCCTGCGCCGAGGAAGGACAGGGATGCTTCGAGGATGATCGCGTCGGCCACCATCACGGTGGCGAAGACCATCACCGGGGCGGCGCAGTTGCGCAGCACGTGGGTGCCGAGGATGTAGAAGCGCCCGGCGCCGATCACGCGTTCTGCGCGCACGTAGTCCTCGCCCCATTGGGCCAGCACGTTGGCGCGGACCACCCGCGCGATCTGCGGGGTGTAGATGATCGCGATGGACAAGATGATCACCGGCAGGGTGTTGCCCAGCGAAGCCAGCAGCGCGGCGGCCAGGGCGATGCCCGGGAAGGCCATCACCATGTCCATGATGCGCATGATCGTCTCATTGGCCCATTTGGCGCTGGTAGCGGCCAGCGCGCCGAGCAGCCCGCCCATGACCAGGGCCAGGGCCACCGAGCCCAGGCCCACCAGCAGCGAGGCCTGGGCGCCGAAGAGCAGGCGCGAGTAGATGTCGCGGCCCAGCCGGTCGGTGCCGAAGAAATGCTCGGCGCTCGGCTTCTGCGCCGGGATTCCGGTAGCCAGCGGGTCATGCGGGGCGATCAGCGGGGCGAAAAGTGCCACCGCGGCAATGGCCAGCAGGAACGCCAGGGCGATTTTGGAGCCTGCCGGCAGCGCCTTGAAGCGGGCGCCGGAATCGGAAAGGCGGTTCACGAGGTTGTTGCGTGGGGCCATGATGCTCATCCCTACACCGTCCTAATTCGCGGGTTGATCAGCAGGTAGAGCAAGTCGACGATGATGTTCACGAGCACGAAGGTGATCGCGATGGTCAGCGTGACGCCCTGGACCAGGTTGGTGTCCTTATTGGTAATGCCGTTCATGATCAGCTGTCCCATGCCGGGCAGGGAAAAGATCATCTCGATGACCACAGCGCCGCCCAGCAGATAGCCGATGCGCAGCCCGAGCACGGTCACCGGGGTGACCAGGGCGTTGCGCAGCACGTTCTTGGAGATCACTTCGCCGCGTGGCACGCCGTTGCCGATGGCGGTGCGCACGTAGTCGCGGTCCAGTTCCTCGACCATCGAGGTGCGCACCACGCGGGTGAGCGAGGCAGAGACCGGGATGGCCAGGGCCAGGGCCGGCAGCGCCATATGCAGCAGCCAGGTGCCCGGGCCCGATCCTTCGGGGGCGGCTCCCCCGGAGGGGAACAGCGGGCTGGAACCCAGGGCGAACCACTGGATGAGCAGGATGCCCAGCCAGAAGGACGGGGTGGCGATGGCCGCGATGGAGAAGATGCGGACCAGCTGGTCCGGCCAGCCATCGCGGTACAGCGCACCAAGCAGCCCGAAGGCCAGCGAGATGACCACGGCGATGACCACGCCCAGGAAGGTCAGCTGCAAGGTCAGCGGGAACGCGCCGGCGATCATCTGCGAGACCGATTGGGCCGGCGGGGTGGTCAGGCCGAAGTCCAGGCGGATCAGCCGGCCGATGAAGCTGATGTACTGGATGACCAGCGGGTCGTTCAGGCCGCGTTCTTCGCGGTAGGCCTCTTTGGCGGCCTCGGAGGCGCCCTCGCCCAGCGCGGAGGTGGCTTCATCGCCCGGGGCCAGCTTCATGATGATGAAGACCATGGCGGAGATGCCAAGGACCATCACCGGCAGCGCGGCCAGGCGGCGTAAGAGCAGGTTGAGGAAATTCCCCATGGAGTAACTCCGTTGAGTATCGAAGTGTGCAGATCATTGCGCGGCGCAGGCCGGGCGGCACGGCTTTGGAGCGGTGCCGCCCGGCCTGTTGCGCGGTGCCAGCGGCAGCTAGGCCTTGCGGCTCACGCCAACAAAGGAGATGCCCGTGGTTGGCAGCGGCGCGAAGCCTTCCAGCGCGTTTTCGTCCCAGGCCGATGGCAGCTGGCGGTGCAGCACCGGGTAGAGCGGGGCCTGCTCGGCGACGATGTTGATCGCCTTGCCCCACGCCTCCATGGCCTTGTTCGAATCATCGGTCTGGATGGCCGCGTCCAGCTGCTTCTGCAGCTCCTTGTATTCGGGCGCATCGTTCCAGCGGAAGCGGTTCTTCGGCCAGACATCCCCCCGGTAGAACCAGCTCATGAGCAGGTCCAGGTCGTTGCCGAACACCGATGGGTCGCCCGGGGCCGCCACCACCGAGAAGGTGCCGCTATCCACGTTGTCGGTGTACAGCGCGCCGGACTGCAGGTTCTTCATGGTCACCTTCACCCCCGGCAGCTTGTTCCAGGATTCGAGGATCAGCGGGGCGATGTCCTTGACCCAGGAGGTGTCGGTGGTCAGCAGCTCGAATTCCAGCTTGTCCACGCCGGCTTCCGCCAGCAGCGCCGCGGCCTTCTGCGCATCGTAGCCGTAGACCGTGTCCGCCTTGATGTACTGCGGGTGGCTTTCCTGCACATAGGAGCTGGCCGCTTTGGCGTTGCCCAGCAGCGCGGTGCGGATGATCGACTCGGTGTCCAGGCCATAGTGCAGCGCCTGGCGGACCAGGGCGTTGTCGAAAGGCTTCTTGGCGCAGTTGAACATCAGGAACAGCAGGCCGAAGGAATCTGCGCTCTTCACCGTGGCCTTCGAAGCCAGGCGGTCCATATCCAGGTACGGAACATCCTCGATAGCCTGCACGCGGCCCGATTCCATGGCGGTCACGCGGGCGGCCGCATCGGAGAGCAGGAACCAGGTCATGCCGCTGGCGGTCGCCGGGTACTTGCCGTTGTAGCCCTCGAACTTCTCGAAGACGATCTTGTCGTCCTTGGTGGCCGAGACCAGCTTGTACGGGCCGGTGCCGATCGGCGCGGCGTCGAAGCCGGCCTGGTCCTTGGAAGCCACGGCCTTGGGCACGACCTTGACCACCGAGATGCGGGTTGGGAACAGCGGGAAGGCGTAGTTCAGCTTGAACGACACGGTCTTCTCGTCCTTGGCCTTCACCGATTTGATGAAGGGGATGAACTGGGCGAACAGCGAGGCATTGCCGGTGTCCAGCACGCGCTCGAAGGAGTAGACGACGTCCTGGATGGTGACCGCTTCCCCGTTGTGGAAGGTGGCCCCGTCGCGCAGGGTGATTTCCCAGCTGGTGTCGTCAATCTGCTTCGGTTCCGCCGCGGCCAGCGCCAGGTAGGGTTCGCGGGTGGCGGGGTGCAGGTCCACCAGGCCTTCGAAGATGTGCATGTTGGCGGCGAACGGGGTCGCGCCGGAGGAGGTCATCGGGTCGAAGCCGGTGGACAGGGCGTAGGAGATGCCTGCCTCGATGGTGCCGGTGCCGGCAGCTGCGGTGCTGCCCGCGCCGCCGCTGGCGCCCGTGGAGCAGGCGGCCAGGCTGGCAGAGAATGCCGCAGCAGCACCAACCATCCCGGTGATCTTCAGGAAATCTCGTCGTGCAAAGGGCTTGTTGGCTACTTCTTTCAAAGCCATTCTTGCCACCTCCAGGAAAATGAATGAGTGTTGTAGGACGTAGGATGTCCGATCTATGGTTTAGACTGTAGTGGAGGTCACACCGCAAGGTCAACTGCGTCACATGAACTTCTCCGCCCGCCTAGGAAAGCAGGATCCGTTGAGCACCATGCCAGCCCGCCGATCAGATGCCCGTGCCCGCCTGCGCGCCCTGACCAATGACATCACCGCGCTGATCCTTGAACGCGGGCTGCTGCCCGGCGATCCGCTGCCCACCGAGCAGGAGCTCATGGCCGAGCTCGGCGTGGGGCGCAACTCCCTGCGCGAGGCGATCAAGGTGCTCCAGGCCCTGGGCATCATCGATACCCGCCACGGCTTCGGCATGTTCGTCGCCGAGGAAAACCTCAACGCCCTGCATGACTCGCTCGCCTTCCGCGGGCAGATGTCGCTGCGCCACCATGGCCATGAAGCCAGCGAGCTGGTCGATGTCCGCCAGGCGCTGGAAACCGGGCTGATCGGCCTGGCCATCCACGCTGTCACCGACGAGCACCTCGAAGCCTTGGAGCAGTGCGTGATCCAGATGGAGCAGCACGCGGCGCGCGCAGAGACCTTCGTCGAGCAGGACAAGGCCTTCCACCGCATCCTCTTCGAGCCGCTGGGCAACCAGCTGCTGACCAACCTGCTCGGGGTGTTCTGGGATGTCTACCGCACCATCTACGATGCGATCGACTCCGACCTGGAAATCACCCAGCCGGCCAAGACCGCGCAGGACCACCGCGATATCCTCGACGCGGTGCGCGGCAAGGACGTGGAAACCGCCCGGCAGCTGGTCTCCGAGCACTTCCACGGCATCCGCGCACTGCTGGCGAGCCGGGAAGTTTAGAAGAAAAAACCCTAAAGCATTCCTTTCACAGCTAAGCTGGGGTGGTGGACACACTTCAACGCTATGCACCCAATGAAAACCTCAGGCGCGACGAAGCGGCCTGGCGCGCACGGAATATCGAGTGGCACTTCGCCGAAGTCCAGCTCGATCTGACCAATGCCACCGACCGCAACGCCACCAGCTACACCTCGATCACCACGCTGAACTTCAGCTCCAAGGATCCGGCGGCCTTTATCGACTTCATCCACGAATCAGTGGCCGAGGTACTGGTCAACGGCACCACGATCGACCTGGAATCCGCAGTGCTCGATGCACGCATCTACCTCGACCAGCTGCGCACCGACGTGCCGAACACCGTGAAGATCACCGGGCAGGCGATCTACTCGCGCTCCGGCGAGGGCCTGCACCGCTTCGTGGATCCGCAGGATGGGCAAACCTACCTCTACACCCAGTTCGAGCCTTCCGAGGCCCGCCGGGTATTCGCCTGCTTCGAGCAGCCCGACCTGAAGACCAGCTACCGCTTCACGCTCACCGGCCCGGCATCCTGGCACCTGGCCAGCAACCAGCCTGTGCTCGACGAGGTCTTCCACGATGACGGCACCAAGACCGTGGCCTGCGCCCCGACTCCCCCGATTTCCAGCTACATCACCGCGGTGCTGGCCGGACCGTACCACGTGGTGCGCGGCGAGCACATCCAGCAGCTGGGCAACGGCGAAGAGCTGTCCATCGAAATGGCCGCCACCTGCCGCGCCTCGCTGGCCGAGCACTTCGACGGCGACGAAATCATCAAGCTGACCAGCCAGGGCCTGGACTACTACCACCAGCTGTTCGACTACCCCTACCCGTGGGGCAAGTACGACTCGGCGTTCGTGCCGGAGTACAACCTCGGCGCCATGGAAAACCCGGGCCTGGTCACCTTCACCGAACGCTACGTGTTCACCTCGCATGCCACCGAAGGACAGTACGAGCAGCGCGGCAACACCCTGATGCACGAAATGGCGCACATGTGGTTCGGCGACCTGGTCACCATGAAGTGGTGGGATGACTTGTGGCTGAAGGAGTCCTTCGCCGACTACATCGGCACCCTGGCCAATGACCAGGCCACCGACTTCACCACCGCCTGGACCACCTTCGCCGCGCGCCGCAAGGCCTGGGCCTACGTGGCCGACCAGATGCCCACCACGCACCCGATCGTGGCCGACATCCCGGACCTGCTGGCCGCGGACCAGAACTTCGATGGCATCACCTACGCCAAGGGCGCCTCGGTGCTCAAGCAGCTGGCCGCCTTTGTCGGGGCCGAGGCCTTCCGCGACGCCGCCCGTGCCTACTTCCGCAAGCACGCCTACGGCAATACCTCGCTGGATGACTTCCTCGAAGCGCTGGAAGCGGCCAGCGGCCGCGATATGGGCCAGTGGGCGGATGCCTGGCTGAAGACCAGCGGCGTGCCCAAGCTGCACGTCGACTACACCACCGATGCCGGCGGCACCATCACCGCGGCAACGCTGATCCAGTCGGGCACCGATCCGGTCACCGGGCAGAAGATCGCCCGCCCGCATGTGCTTTCCGTGGGCGCCTACCAGCTGGCCGGGGGCCAGCTGTCCCGCACCGACTCGGTGGACGTGGAATTATCCGGTGAATCGGCGCCCCTGGACTTCCTGGTCGGACGCCAGCTCCCGGACTTGCTGCTGCCCAACGACGGCGATGAGACCTATGCGCTGATCGAATTCGATCCGGTTTCGCGTGCCACCCTGCTCGGCCACCTCTCGGGCCTGGGCGACTCGCTGCCCCGCGCCACCTGCTGGGCGTCGCTGTGGGATGCGGTGCGTTCGGCCACCTTGGATGCGCAAAGCTACGTGCAGGCGATCCTGGCCCATGCGCACACCGTCACCGATGCGGGCGTGTTCAGTGTGCTCACCGACCAGCTGGTCACCTCGATCTCCAAGTACGTGGCCCCAGAGCTGCGCGCCGAGCTGCGCGGCCAGGCCGCCACGGCCCTGACCGGATGGCTGACCCGGTTCGAGGCCGGTGGCGATCAGCAGACCACCACCGCGCGCACCCTGGTGCGCCTGGCCCGCGCCGGTGTGGCTCCCGAGGTTCTCGACGCCTTCCTGGGCGAGCAGCCCAATGCCTACCAGGTCACCGTCGATGAGCAGTTGCTCTGGGGTTCCTACATCGCGCTGGCCGCCGCCGGCCGGCTCGATGAGGCCGCCGAGGCCCGCATGCACGAAGCAGCCAAGGCCAACCCCACCAGCGTTGCGCAGAACTCGGTTCGCACCGCGCTGGCAGCCCGCCCGGATCCGCAGGCCAAGGACACCGCCTTCGACACCGTGCTGATGGCGCGCGATGAGCACGGAGAGCTGTCCAACGACGCCCTCTCGGCCACCGCGCTGGGATTCACCATGGGTTCGGCCGCCCTGCTGGCACCGTTCGAGGAACGCTACTGGGCCGCGATCCTGCCGGTCTTCGAAACCATGGGAATGGAGTTCGCCACGCGTGTGATCGAGGGGCTGTATCCAGGCCACCAGGATCTTCAAGGCTCCATCGAGCAGAACAAGGCGCTGGCCACCGCTACCGCCTGGCTGGAGCGCCATGAGAGCGCACCGACCGCGCTCAAGCGCATCCTGCTTGAGGAACGAGCCGAATTGGAGCGCTCGCTGAAGGCCCAGGCCTACAGCCGCACCAGCCGCTAACCCGCTCTGGCAGAGCCCAAGCCCGGTCCCGCTCGTTGCGAGCGGGAC
>NZ_JBOGEG010000041.1:0-28201 GCF_050701915.1 Glutamicibacter sp.
CGTCAAACACATTGTGTTTGACGCGCCTCTCCTTTGTTGCGGCTAAGCCACCTGTTCCTAGGCTGTACGGTGGTCAAGATCCAATGGCATGTCGATTGCCACCTTGGTCCCGCCCTTCTCTCCCTGCAGCCAACGAATTTCACCCGATAGCTCGCTGGTGACCAAGGTGCGCACAATCTGCAGCCCAAGTCCCTCGCGGCGTGGTTCTTCTGGCAGGCCATGGCCATCATCTTCAATGACGACGCGCAGCCAATCCTTGCTATCAGCACCCTTGTAGCGTTCAGCAACCAGCGCCACCTCGCCATCACGATGAGCCAATCCATGTTCCACGGCATTGGTCACCAATTCGTTGATCACCAGCGACAGTGGTGTCGCCAGATCAGCGTCAAGCATGCCGAATTCGCCCTCACGACGAGTGGAGACGCGTTGTTCCGGAGATGCGATTTCCACGATGAGCCGGAACTGGCGATCCATCAGATCATCGAATTTGACTGTCTCATTCAACCCCTTGGACAGGAAGTCGTGAACCGAAGCGATGGTGGAGACTCGTCGCATGGCTTGCTCCAAGCCCTGCTTGCCGTCCGCCGAACTCATCCTGCGGGATTGCATGCGCAACAGTGCCGCGACAGTTTGCAGGTTGTTCTTCACGCGATGGTGGATTTCACGGATCGTAGCGTCCTTGGTGACCAGTTCCTTTTCTCGACGGCGCAGTTCCGAGACATCGCGGCACAGCACCAGTGCACCCCAGCGCTTTGATTCGTTGCGCAGCGGAATAGCACGCAAGGAAAGGGTGACTCCGCGGTGTTCCACTTCGGTGCGCCATGGCATCTTGCCTTGAAGGACCAGTGGAAGAGTTTCGTCGACAACACGACGGTCGCTGACCAGTGCCATTGTCAGATCAGCCAGTGGCTGGCCCTGGAGGACATCTGCTGCGCCTAGCCGGCGGAAAGCTGATACAGCGTTGGGACTGGCGAATTCGACGGCTCCATCAACGTTTAGGCGGATGAATCCGTCACCGACGCGTGGGGCGCCACGGCGGGAGCCGGTAGGGCTGGCGAAATCCGGCCACAACCCTTGGGTCCCCATCTGCAACAGGTCATCGGCGCTTTGCCGGTAGACCAATTCCAGGTTGCTGGGTGTGCGGGACTGGTTTGGGTCAAAGTGGGAAGTGATGACCGCAACCGGTTGGTTCTGGCGCACCAGCGGAATTGCCTGCACCGTGGTCAACCCCATGATGATATCTTTGCCGGCTTGTTCGGCCGAGCGTTGCACTTGCTTGGTTTCCCAGGCGCGGTCCACCATGATGCGCAGATCTTTCCGGATCCGTTCGCCCACAAAGTCGCTATGGAACGCGGTATGCGAGGTGGAAGGGCGCACGTGGGCTAAAGCCGTATAGGAACCGTCCCCGGTGGGGAACCAGAGCACCAGGTCTGCGAATGCTAGATCCGAGACCAGCTGCCAGTCCCCCACCAGGAGGTGGAGCCAATCCTCATCACCGGGCGCTAGTGCAGCACGTTGACGTAATTCTTCGGTGATGAGGGCCATTAGCGGTGTTTACCTTCGGACGATGGAACGCAAGAGGCGAAGTGCCACGGACAGTGAGGCCATGTCGTCTCGTTCCAGGCTGTTCACTTCCGCGAACATAGTCTTCGCACGATCAAGGTTAGCCGCGTTTGCTTCTTCCCATGCCGCAACACGCTCTGCTGGGTCCGCAATATCACCGTGGGCGTCCAAGATGTTGCCGGTCAGGTCGATGATCGTGGTGTACAGATCATCGCGCATTGCGGCACGAGCCAACGCCTGCCAACGATCCGAGCGAGGCAGGTTGGTGATGCGGTTCAGCAGGCTGTCCACACCGAACAAGTCGTAGAGCACGTAGTAGGTTTCTGCGACCTTGACCGGAGCGGTCCCGGTGCGGTGCACATACTCTGCCACGTCCAGCAGTGCGTAGGATTCGAACTGAGTCGCCCACATGCTGGCACGACGTTCCGGGATCCCCTGGGCAATGGCTTCTTCTCGCCATTCCTGGAAACGCTGCAGGTCGGTGCCGCGAACCAAGGTTGGCAGCGCCTGACGCAGTTCGGTAACCGTTGCTTCGTAGCGATTGACCGCTTCGGTGACCAGCAGCTCCTGATCGACGCGGTTGATGAACCAACGGGTGGCACGATCGAGCAGGCGGCGCATGTCGTGGTGCTGGCGGCCCCAGTGTTCCAGATCAGTTCCGGCAGGCTGTGCATTGATTGCATCGAACTGGCGGTCGAAACCGTAGATCTCACGCAGCGCGCAGAAGACCTTGGCAATCTGGACTTCGCTGGCGCTGGTTTCCTCCATGGCACGGAAAACGTAGGTGATGCCACCCAAGTTCACAATGTCGTTGGCAATCACGGTCGCGATGATTTCACGGCGCAATGGATGGCTTTCGAGCTGATCCCCGAAACGCTCTACCAACTTCGTTGGGAAGTAGCGGCGCAGGGTCCGGGCGAAGTAGGGATCATCGGCCAAATCGGACTCGGTTAGGGCGTTCGCCAACTGGATCTTCGCGTAGGCGGCCAGCACCGACAGCTCTGGGGTGGTCATCGCGTCACCAGCAGCACGGCGTTCTTCCAGCTGTTCCGCGCTTGGCAAGAACTCCAAGCCACGGTTCAGGTCAGCATGGGCTTCCAGCCACTGCATCAAGCGCTCGTAGGCTGGAGTCCAGGTCAGTGCCGCATGCTTCTCATTGAGCAGCAGCACGTTCTGCTCGAAGTTGGTCGTCAGCACCAGATCACCGATGTTATCGGTCATCGAAAGCAGGAACTCGGTGCGTTCAGCCTCAGTGAGGTTGCCTGCCTTGATCTGGCGGTCCACGAAGATCTTGATGTTCACTTCGCGGTCAGAGGTGTCCACGCCAGCAGAGTTGTCAATGGCGTCGGTGTTCAGCAGGACGCCCTTGCGGGCTGCCTCAATACGGCCCAACTGGGTCATGCCCAAGTTTCCGCCTTCGCCAACAACCTTCACCCGCAGATCGGCACCGTCGACGCGGATGGCGTCGTTGGCGCGGTCGCCGACCTGCCCGTGGGTTTCGGCAGCAGACTTCACATAAGTACCAATTCCGCCGTTGTAGAGCAGGTCTACCGGTGCCGAGAGGATGGCCTTGAGCAGTTCGTTTGGGCTCAACTTGGTGGTGCTGGCGTCCAGACCCAGGACCTCGCGGACCTCGGCGCTAACCGGCACGGATTTGAGGCTGCGCGAGTACACGCCGCCGCCGGCCGAGAGCAGTTCCTTGTTGTAGTCTGCCCAGCTGGAACGTGGCAGATCGTACAGGCGCTGGCGCTCGTCAAAAGCGACCTGGGGATTCGGGGTTGGATCAAGGAAGATATCGCGGTGGTCAAAGGCCGCCACCAGCTTCACGGTTGGGGTACGGCGCAGGCCGTTGCCGAACACGTCTCCGGACATGTCGCCCACGCCGACTGCGGTGAATTCGTCCTTCTGGGTGTCGATGCCCAGCTCGAAGAAGTGGCGCTTCACCGATTCCCAGGCGCCGCGTGCGGTGATGCCCATGCCCTTGTGGTCATAGCCCACCGAGCCGCCCGAAGCGAAAGCATCGCCCAGCCAATGGCCCTTGTCGGCCGAGATCGAGTTGGCGATATCGGAGAAGCTCGCGGTGCCCTTGTCGGCAGCGACCACCAGGTAGGAATCATCGCCATCGCGACGAACTACGTTGGCCGGTGCCTCGATGTGCTCGCCGTTTTCATCGGTAACCATGTTGTCGGTCAGCTCCAGCAGGGTGCGGATGAAGACCTTGTACGCGCCCTTGCCCTCTTCCATCCATGCGCCGCGGTCGAGTGCTGGATTTGGAAGCTGCTTTGCGTAGAAACCGCCCTTGGCACCGGTTGGCACGATGACGGAGTTCTTGACCATCTGGGCCTTGACCAAGCCCAGCACTTCTGTACGGAAATCTTCTCGACGATCCGACCAACGCAGGCCGCCTCGGGCCACCGCACCGAAGCGGAAGTGAGTACCTTCAACACGCGGCGAGTAGACCCACAGTTCGTGCTTCGGGCGCGGGAACGGCGCGAAGTCGATCTCTTCCGGCGCCAGCTTGAAAGCCAGTGCCTGGTGGGTGGTGAAGTAGTTGGTGCGCTTCGTCGCTTCGATTACCTTCACGATACGACGCAGCAAGGTGTCAGCATCCAGCGTTGGCACGGATTCCAGCGCTTCAGTGACCTTTGCGTGGGCTTTCTGCCGAGCTGCTTCCGAAGCCACGGAGCTCAGCTGCGGGTCGAAGGTGGCCTGGAACAGCTCCACAATGGCGTGGGTGACTGCCGGATTGCCCACAAGGGTGTTGGCGATGAAGCCGGTGGAGTTTGGAACACCGAGCTGCAGCAGGTAGTGGGCGTAGGCACGAAGCATCGAGACTTCTTCCCACGTAAGTCCTTCATGCAGGACCAAGGCGTTCAGGCTGTCGGATTCGGCCAGATTGCGGACCACTGCGCAGTAGGCGTCAGCCAGCTTGGCTTCCACGGCCTGGAAGTTGATCTCCTCATCAATCTTCAGACCCATGTCGTAGATGTAGCGTTCGCCGATTCCTTCAGGATTCAGCTCGTATGGGCGCTCATCGACAACTTCGAGACCAAGATGCTGCAGAACCGGCAGAATGCGCGAGAGCAGCAGTGGCTTGGTCACGTAGATCTTCATGCGCTTGGAAACAGCCGAATCTTCATCCTGCTTCTGGTCATCGTAGAAGGAGACAACCGGGCCATCGGCGTCTGGCTCGCTCAGCTCGGTGAGCAGGTCAATGTCCTTCAGCGCATCTTCGATTTCGAACTGCACCTTGTAGGACGCAGGGAAAGCTTCGGCCCAGGCATTGGACAGCGTGTTTGCATCGCCCAGTTCCAGGCTCGCGCGTGCGGTGTCAACGATGGCGTCAGACCAGGAGCGCACGGCCTTGGCAATACGATTTTCCAATGCCTTGCGGTCAACCACTGGGGCCAAGCCGTGGCGCTGCAGGCGAAGGCGGTAGAACAGGCGAACCAATGCGCCGGCACCCAGCTGTGCTTCGTATTCTACGGATTCTGCGTTGAAGCTGCGCTGCAGCTCCTGCTCCACCCGCTGGCGCACCGCGGTGGAGAATCGATCGCGTGGCAGGAAGACCATGGCCGTGACGAACCGGCCGTAGTCGTCCTTGCGCAGGAAGACCGAGGTGCGGCGGCGTTCCTGCAGGCGCAGGATGCCGTGGGCTATTTTGGTTAGCTCATCGACATCGATTTGGAACATCTCATCGCGTGGGTAGCTTTCCAGAATGGTGGTGATGTCCTTGCCCGAGTGGGAATCAGGCGCGAATCCGGTGCGCTTCAGGACAGCTTCAACCTTTTCACGCACCAGCGGAACGGTCTTCACGCTGGAGGTGTAAACGCTGGAGGAGAAAAGGCCGATAAAGCGGCGTTCTCCGTTGACTTCGCCGTTGGCATCGAAGCTCTTGACTCCGACATAGTCCAGGTACACGCCACGGTGCACGGTGGAACGGGAGTTAGCCTTGGTGACGATCAGCGCACGCTTATCGCGAGCGGTGATGCGGCCGCGCTTGGTCAGGTGCTGCGGACCCTGGTCCGCCAGATCGCGCATCAACCCCAGGCCGCTGTCTGGGCGTGCGACCAGAACGTCTTCGCCGTTGATGGTGTCCAGCGAGTAGTCGCGGTAACCCAGGAAAGTGAACTTTCCGTCGGCCAACCAGTCCAGCAGTTCCGATGCCTGCTGCACCTCGGCGATTTCTTCAGCCTTTGGAGTCTGTGGAAGGCTCTGCGCAATATCCTTGGCACGGTCCAACATGGCCGGCCAGTCCTTCACGGCAACGCGCACATCTGCCAGAACGCTGTAGAGGCGCTCAACAAATTCCTTGGCCTGCTCATCGCTGAGCTCGCGAGCCAGCTCGACTGAAATCCATGATTCGATGCGGGTTTCTGCACCGGCCGAAATCAGGGTGCTCAAATCCGAGAGCGCGGCGGTGTCGCCGCTGGCAACATGCTGCAGACCAGCGTGGCTGATCTTCGAAATTTCGCCGGTCTCAGTTTTACGGGAGACTACGAACGTCGGATGCACTACTAGCTGAATCGGTGAATTCAGCTGTACTAGTGCGGCAGTTACCGAGTCAACAAGGAATGGCATGTCATCGGTGACGATGTGGACCACTGAAATTCCGTTGTTGCGGGTAATGGCGACATTAGCGTTTTCAGCATCACGCTGATACCCGATTTCCAGATGTGCTGCCACGCGAGCTTCGAGTTCGTCTGGCCGATAAGCCGCCACGTCTTCGGTCGCAATTTGGCCATAGTACTCGCTCACCAATTTCGAGGTGAGTGTCTCATCCATGAATGATTCTGACATGCTGGATTCCGACGAGTTCAAATGAACGCCTCCAAGAACAAAGTTCGATCAACCCGCGCCTTTGCGGATCTCTAGTTTTACCCACATTACTCGGTTTTCACCTCTGAAGTTCAAGCTTCGGAGCGAATTCGACGACTATTCCGTTTCTTGGGTGAAACCGTGGATTTTATGCCGGCCAAAGACCGTATT
The DNA here is from genome assembly GCF_050701915.1 of Glutamicibacter sp. NCBI lineage: Bacteria > Bacillati > Actinomycetota > Actinomycetes > Micrococcales > Micrococcaceae > Glutamicibacter > Glutamicibacter sp. The sequence goes on from NZ_JBOGEG010000041.1 coordinate 6,553, forward strand.
TCCGTACGCAATAAACTCCTCGGAGCGATTTCGAGCAATGGGCTTCCGCCCAGCACCGACGCGTTGCACGCCGCACTGTCATTGGGCAGATACCCTGCGATATCGTGCGTCGGACCAAAACGGTCCCACGCTTCGATCAACCTGCGTTTCGGGCTCCGTCCGGTGCCACTGCTTCCCACCCGGTTGAAGACGATCTTCGGCTTCAATCCGGGCAGTGCTTCTTCCAGTTCGTCGATGGCGCGCAAGGCACGCGGAATTCCCAAGCTGTCCGCACGCACGATCATGAATAGCTCATCGGAGCACTGCAGCATCTCCACGGTGACAGCATTCCGCTGTGGTGCTTGAGTATCGAAACTGAGCTGTTCGTCTAATTCAATGTACGGAGCCAAATCCAATACCACGACGTCGTAGTGCACTTTGAGCAGCATGGATGCCCGGCGCAGCGCGGAGGCCCGGACTTCGGGCCATCTGCTAGCACGCGGGATCCCGGTAGCCACGCGCATGGTCGCCTCCCCGACCTGGACCAAGGAGCATGCGGCATTGAGTCGCGCCACATCCAACGAACCGGCGTCGATGGCGCGGCACAACTGCGCAATGGAGGCAGATTCGTCCATGAGCCCAAGTTGAATGGCGATGCTGGCGGCGTAGGTGTCTGCGTCCAGAAGCACCACGGTTTTTCCTGCCGCCGCAGCTTCCACCGCATAATTCAGGGCGACGGTACTACGCCCGGGAGATCCCGGGGCGCTCCAGAAGCTGACGATTCTGCCGCCTCTCCCGGTGGTGTCATCCACCGGTTCGATCTCCCCCAGCGCTCCGTCTGTTCCAGAAATATTCAATGATTGAACGACGGCCCTGATACGTCCTTCCAGATCGGCTATGGCCGTATCTGCGGGCAGATGCAAAACATCGGGCAAAGGTTTCCAGTTTTCGGGTCGATCGAAGAACATGACGACTGCTGTCTGGTGCATCAGCAACGCATCGAGCTGTTCCATCGGTGGCACCAGTTGGGCGTCGGCCACAATGAGCACGTCAGCCATTCCGGTATCGCAAGCCGCAATCGCTTCAGCGATGTCGGAGCAGACGCGGGTGACCATCAGTTCCCCGCGGTACCCTTCAATTTGCCGGACGATTTTCTCCTGCTCGCCGAGCACTACGACCGAGATACTCATTGCTCGGCCCCTGCCGGGTTGTAGACAACGATAATTCTTGATTCGTTGGCCAGCGCCTGAAGCAGCGGTTCGAGCTGGTTCGGTTCCACCAGCAGCTCCAAGTTGGTGCCGTGGGTTCCCACCAGTCCCCCGCCGCTCTCAACGCGCGCGGCAACTTCGACCATGGAGGAAAGCTTTTCCGGAACACCGTAGGTGCTGCCGCTGGTTTCGCGTTCGGCGATCCACACGTCAACAAAGCTCCCGGGTGTAATCGAAGAAGAAAGGTCTGCCGGAAGATCGACATTGACCGGCCTGCGCGATCCCAGTTCACCATGCGTAATCGAGGTGACGGGAATCAGCTCCCCGGCACTGATAAAGGTGTTCGCCCGGGCTTCCTGGCCGAGCTCGGCATCTGTGTGCAGATAGTTTTCAAGTGTTTCGCCAAGCTGGACTTCTTGAGTTTTGATGTTCTGGCTCGTCAGCTTCTCCCCGAGGGTGATATTGGTGCTGGCGACATACACCGTTGAGGTCTGGTGCAATTCGCCGACCAGGTAGACCGTTCCCGCAACTGAAGCGGTCACAAGTACCGCACCCAGTGCTAGCCGCGGGTCCTTCCAGCTAGGCCGTCGTACACGTGAAGCAGAGGTTGTCCGCGCGTCCTGGGCGATCTGTTCTGTGATCAAGGCTTCGACCTTCCGCCAGCATTGGTGCTTATGGATGGTGAGCCTACGACAACTTGGTCCTGCTGGAAAGACCTTTCGTGCACTTGTGGATCACGAAAGAATGATCGCTTCGACCCATCCGATGGCATCCAGCGGAATCAGCAATTGCGTTGAGCACTGCTGCGCCCTGGCGAATTCATCGCGAGGATGGACCAGAATAATCAAAAAGTCCTTGGCTACCTGAGTCAGCGTTCCTTCAGCCATGGAGCTGCCTGCGCGGCCAAAAATATGGCACCGCGCGCGATCCCGAAGCAACCCGCGCAGTACCGCGGAAAATTTCACCGAGCTGCCCCGCACGCGCTTTTCCACAGCAGGGGCGCGCCCTGGCGGAAGGGCGAAGGTTTCAATGGCGGCACGGCGGATGACCCACTGGGACTGTTCTGTTTCAAGGCAGATGTACTCGGTGGCGCAAGGGCCGAGCTTGGCTCGCAGTTCTGTTCCCCCTGCCAGCCGGAGGCTCAATTCATGTCCGCAGTACCGCATCAGCGTCGGCAGCAGTTCGGCAGTTGCCCGTTCAACCCTGATGTTTTCGGCAATTTCGTCACGCAGCTGCGCGCAGCTCTGTTCTGCTAGTTGAGCTTCCAAGTCGTCGAAGAGCGAATCCCACCGCATGCGCCCACTCTACGAGACTAAACATTTTTGCGTAACCCTATTCACAAAACGATCTCTAAGTGTCACTATAAACATCAAACGACATCAAATGACATCAAAACTCATCCAAGGAAGTGGTTCAGGTGTCTCGCAAACGACGAATTTTCGTGCTGATGCTCTTTTCGACAGCGTCAATGGTCATTATCTATGTGGGAATCCATTGGATAACTGATTACTTCCAGTCCCCAGGCGATAAGCGCACCACAACAGATCTCATCAGGCTTCTTGTCAGCCTTCCATTCCTCGCATTGCTCACGATTTACCTGCTGCGCGTGGCCTTAGCCCAGCTGATCCGCTGGGCGTTCACCCATGGGAAGCCGAAGCTAGCGCGGCTCTTCCAGCGAATCGCCCCCGGACTGAGCAAGAGAATTCTCGGCTCGATGCTTGGAACCTCAATCGCATTCTCCGCAGCAGCCGCAGCCTACGCCGGTGAACCGCTGACAACCTCCCTGGCACAGGCCCCGGCGGAAAACCCAATCCAAGAAATTGCCAGCTATCCAGGATCCCAGCAACCTTCCGTACCCAGCCCGCAATGGTTCCCAGAATCCGTGAGCGTTCCGCTGAGCCCGTTGGTATCCCCCGGCGCGAGGCATCCAGGCCAACGCGCGGTGCAAACCACGGAAGTCGTAGTCGCCGAAGGGCAGAACCTGTGGAGCATCGCGGCAGAACATTTGGGAGCACAGGCCACCGTGGAAGAGATTTCTGCCTATTGGCCCAAGATCTACCGACACAACGAAAAGTCGATCGGCGCCGACCCGGACCTACTACGAATCGGCACAGTACTTGAACTACCGCCAGCCAGCTAGGCCTATTCACCAACATCGCCCAAGTCCACCAAGGAGTCATCATGAGCACCATCGCCATCAGCCCCCATAGCGCCAACACCGGCTACTACCATCCGGACATCTACGCCGCTAACCTCCCCGAACCGAACCCGGCTGGCACTGCTCCGGCTCTCGATCCATGCCAGGCACCGGCTCACCTGCGTCGAGCGATGGACAATATCTTCCATCGCTCGGCCGCCTACCGCACGGAGCACCGGGCCGTCATTGAGATCTCCCACGCGGTTGCCCGTGCCGTATTCGAAATCGTGGCGGGGTACCGAACCGTCAATCAGCTGGCATTCGTGATGGAGCCATCCTGCATTGCCAAGCTCCGGCGACGGGCCCTCTTGGAAACCGAGCGCTACACGCTCGAACCGCTGCCGGGCACTGCACACGGACAGATCATCTCATTGCATCTGGACCGGTGCATTTCAGGTTCTTGGGAATGCACCGTCATTCTGGGCTTTAAATACCGCGTCCGTGCCGTGGCTCTGAAAATTGAGCCCTGGCACGGACGGTGGCAGGTGACTGATGTCGAGCTAATCTAGCTGCGCTTGGCCTTCTTGTTCTTCTTCTTGCCCGACGCTGCCTGGGCACGAGTGGTGCTGGCTTCGCCGTCTTCATCCGGGCCGGTGAACTGCAGGTTCTTCGGCTTTGCAGATTCGTCGATCGCTGGCGCGGCAGCTGCCTCGGCTCCGGTTGGGATCTCCAAGTTGAACAGGGTTCCGATGCTTTCCTCGCGGATGCCTTCCATCATGGTCTGGAACATCGTGTAGCCCTCGCGCTGGTATTCCACCAGCGGGTCGCGCTGGGCCATGGCACGCAAACCGATTCCTTCCTTGAGGTAATCCATCTCGTAGAGGTGCTCCTGCCACTTGCGACCGATGGTCGAGAGCACTACGCGGCGCTCCAGATCACGCATGGTGGAAGAACCGACAAGCTTTTCCCGCTCTTCGTACTGGTACTGGGCGTCCGAGAGGATTTCCCGTTCCAGGAACTGCGCGGAGAGATGCCCCACGCCACCGGCCTCTTCGAGAACTTCATCGAGAGTGATGCCAATCGGGTACAGCTGCTTGAGGTTGGTCCACAACGACTTGAGTTCCCAATCATCCGGGTCGCCGACCTGGGTCGCTTCCAGGACCATGGCCTTGACGACATCTTCCAGGAAGTGGCCGACCTTCTCTTCGAGGTCTCCGCCTTCCAGGATGGAACGGCGGTCAGCGTAGATCGCTTCACGCTGGCGGTTCATCACATCATCGTACTTCAGTACGTTCTTGCGCTGCTCTGCGTTGACGCCTTCCACCTGCGCCTGTGCGGACTCAATGGCGCGGGACACCATCTTGGACTCCAACGCCACATCCTCTGGCATCGATGGGTTATTCATGATGCGCTCGGCCATGCCGGAGTTGAACCGGCGCATCAGGTCATCGGTCATCGACAGGTAGAAACGCGATTCACCCGGGTCACCCTGGCGGCCGGAACGACCACGCAGCTGGTTATCGATACGGCGTGATTCGTGGCGTTCGGTGCCAAGCACGTACAGGCCGCCGAGCGCTGCAACTTCCTTCGATTCGTTGGCGACGGTTTCCTTCGCCTTGTCGAAGACTTCATCCCAGACCGTGTTGTACTCTTCCGGGTTGTTCTCGGCATCCAGGCCACGGCGTTCCATCTCAGCCACGGCCAGGAATTCTGCGTTGCCGCCGAGCATGATATCGGTACCACGGCCGGCCATGTTGGTGGAAACGGTGACCGCGTTCTTGCGTCCAGCCATCGCGACTACGGCAGCTTCGCGAGCGTGCTGCTTGGCATTGAGCACCTCGTGGCGGATGCCCTTCTTGGAGAGCAGGCGGGAGAGGTACTCGCTCTTTTCCACGCTGGTGGTGCCTACCAGAATCGGCTGGCCGGTAGCGTGGCGCTCGGCAATGTCCTCAACCACAGCATTGAACTTGGCGACTTCATTCTTGTAGATGTAGTCCGACTGGTCCATGCGGATCGCTGGCTTATTGGTAGGAATCTCCACCACGCCCAGCTTGTAGGTGCCCATGAATTCCGCGGCCTCGGTCTGCGCAGTACCGGTCATGCCCGAGATCTTGGCGTACATGCGGAAGTAGTTCTGCAAGGTCACGGTGGCCAGAGTCTGGTTCTCGGCCTTGATCTCAACGCTTTCCTTGGCCTCGATGGCCTGGTGCATGCCCTCGGAGTAGCGGCGGCCAGCCAGTGCACGGCCGGTATGCTCGTCAACGATCATCACTTCGCCGTTGACAACAACGTAGTCCTTGTCCTTCTTGAACAGTTCCTTGGCCTTGATGGCGTTGTTCAGGAAGCCGATCAGCGGGGTGTTGTTCGCTTCGTAGAGGTTATCGATGCCCAGGTAGTCCTCGACCTTTTCGATGCCCGACTCCAGCACGCCGATGGTGCGCTTCTTTTCGTCGACCTCGTAATCGTCTTCACGCTTCAGGCGCGAGACGATCTTGGAGAATTCGGTGTACCAGCGGTTCACGTCGCCCGAGGCCTGTCCGGAGATGATCAGCGGGGTACGCGCCTCATCGATCAGGATCGAGTCGACCTCATCGACGATGACGAAGTTGTGGCCGCGCTGGACCAGCTCGTCCTTGCTCCACGCCATGTTGTCGCGCAGGTAGTCGAAACCGAACTCGTTGTTCGTACCGTAGGTGATGTCCGCTTCATACTGCTTGCGGCGCTCGGCAGGTTTCTGGCTGGAGAGGATGCAGCCGCAGGACAGACCGAGGAAGCGGAAGACGCGACCCATCAAATCCGACTGGTACTGGGCAAGGAAGTCGTTGGTTGTCACCACGTGCACGCCGTCGCCGGTCAGGGCGTTCAGGTAGGCCGGCGCGGTAGCGACCAGGGTCTTTCCTTCACCGGTACGCATTTCAGCGATGTTTCCCATATGCAGGGCAGCCCCACCCATGAGCTGGACATCGAAGTGGCGCATGCCAAGGACGCGGTCCGAGGCTTCGCGAACCACCGCAAAAGCTTCTGGGAGCAGGTCATCCAACGTCTCACCGTTAGCCAAACGTTCGCGGAACTTGTCGGTTTCACCCTTGAGCTCTTCGTCCGAAAGTTCGCGAATTTCGACTTCCAACGTATTGATCGTGTCGGCGTACTTACGAAGAGTCTTCAGAATCTTCTTGTCGCCGGTACGCAAAATACGTTCTAGCAATGATGCCACGTGGTAGCTCCCAATATCTCAAGCACAGTAATTTCTGGCGTCTTCAGTCTACGTGAGGAAAACAGCACATTTGTCTATTTCAATCCCATTTGCGCTGTTCTTATAGCGAACAGCGATTTGATCAACAGGCCTTTCACAGCCCGATTTCCACTCGTTCAAGTTCCAGCCAGCGCGCCATGCGATCCAGCTCGGCTCGCAATTCAGCCTCGACGCTGGCATCGACGCCCGGCTCGTAATGCACCTGCTTTGCGTGCAGCACCGACCTGGCCCGGTCGGCCTTCAGATCCACCCGACCCACGAATTCTTCGCCGAAAAGCATCGGGAAAACGTAGTAGCCGTAGCGGCGCTGTTTTTCCGGCACATAGATTTCGATACGGTACTCGAACCCGAAGAACTTCTCCAGCCGGCGGCGGTTGAAGACCATCGAGTCAAAGGGTGAGAGCAAACGCAAGTCATGGTCGATCCTGCGCGGAATCTTGGTCCCGGCTTGCAAATAGCAGGGCTCGGTAATGCCTGCAACCTGCACTTCTTCGATGAGGCCTTCGCGTGCTTGCTGGGCGAGCTCTTCTTTGGCGTCGCGCACCGGAAGACGGAAATACTCTGCGACGCAGTGAGCGGTGGCGATGCCAAGCGCATCCATTGCACGGGCAACCAAGCGGGCGAGAGCCTCGTGCCGGTGCGGCACGTCGATTTCCGGTTGCGTGCCCACCACATCTGCTGCCAGAGCGTAACGGCGTTCAAACTGGGAGTTGCGTCCCAGCGTCAAGATCTTCGCTTGGGCGAAAAGGGACTCGGTGACGAACTTGGTGTCATTCCAATTCCATCCCCAATGCGTTTTCGCTTCGACCGGAGCAACGTCCAAGGCTTGGCTGATTTGCCGGGCGCTGGAGCCGGGATGAATGGACAGGTATTCAAGGACGCGACCCGAGAGCTCATGCTGTTCGGTGGAGAACCCAACCGACCTGTCGATCCAGGTTCGGCGCTGCCATACCCGCAGGTCTTGGATCAGTTCGGAACTGACCACCGAGGCCTCATGGGCCCAATATTCTGTGATGGGGCTGCGCGGCTTGGCCAGAAGCTGATCCAGCACGTTGGTGTCATAGGCGCCGAGCCGGGCAAACATCGGCATGTAGTGGGCTCGGCGAACCACATTCACCGAGTCAATCTGCAATTGCGCGATACTGCCGATAGCGCTGACGATTTTCCGTGCGGTGACGGCTTGTTCTTTCCTGCCCTTGGACAGGCCTTGGGCGGCCAACGCGATTCTTCGTGCCTGTTTGAGGCTGAGAATGCGTTGGCCGCCCACGCTAGTTGTGGTTCCGATGACTAGCCTTCGGTTGCCATGGCTTTGTCACGGTAGCCACGAGTTTCCCTGGTGGCTTCTTCATTGGAGTTCAGCGATGGGTCCAAGGAGATGACACCGTACTGGTACTGGGTGCGGCCATAGACCACAGCGTGCTCACCGGTGGCCTCATCGATGAACAGGTAGAACGGGTGGCCAACCAGTTCCATGCGGTCCACTGCGTCATCAACGCTCATCACTTCTGCAGGGAAGGACTTGCGACGGATGACGACCGGCGAGTACTCGGCGTTGGCCTCGACTTCGGCAGCTTCCGCGGCTTTCTGGGCTTCGATGGTTTCTTCAACCAGCGACTTGCCGCTGGACGCGGTTGGCAGGCCGCCGGTTGCCTGGTGGACAGCGACCGGAGTGTGGTTGCCACGGTGCACCTTGCGCTTGTCGCGGGCCTTGCGCAGTCGTTCAAGCAGTTTTGCGAACGCGATGTCGAAAGCTGCGAACTTGTCAGCGCCGCGAGCCTCGGCTCGAATTGCTGGGCCACGGCCAACAACGGTCAATTCAACGGACAGTGCAGTGCTCTGATCACGAGCGTGTGCTTCTTTGAGGACCTTGACGTCGATGCGCTGTATCTTGGTGGCCAGCTGGTCAACCTTGGTGATTTTCTCATCAACATACTCACGGAATCGATCCGAAATGGTGATGTTGCGTCCGCTGTAGTTCAGCTCCATGGTGTCCTCCAATAGGGAGTCGGGTGACACAACAGTCCGAAAATTCCATCCTTTCGGACTGAAGATGGGCTTTTAGCTGCATCTGTGATGCATCCCATACTTCACCTTATGCCAACGTGGCCAAGATTCAAGTATCTGGGCTCACAATTTCCGATCGCGGTCAGCGTAATCACTGTTCAGGGGCATTATTTGGCGGTCTCGTCAAAGCCAATACCACCGCGCTGGTGACGTCATATCCTGCCTCATGGCAAGCCATGGCCGCGTGCCGCAACGTGGAACCGGTGGTTAGCACGTCGTCGACCAAGATGACCGGCTGGCCATTGGCGGAGGCACGCTCGGCAACGAAATGGGTACGGCCACCGCGCCGGTCTGAACCGCTCTTGGTTTTCTGCGCCCCTCCCAAAGCAGAACCTAGGCGGTAGTGGAGCAGCGAACGGCACTCGAGATCTGCAGACAGCAGCCCGCGAGCGAAGCCGCAGTCAAGCATGGTCTTCACCGGCGAGTAGCCACGCTGCGCTGTTGCCTTGAGGGAACTTGGCACCGGCACCACCAAGGTAGGAAGATTCTCTCGCTGCGGGATGCATCCGGCGTTCAGCGCCGCAGCAAGATACGGGGCGAAGAGCGAGCCGAGGAAGTAGCGCTGCTTGTTCTTGAATGCCAGCAAGGCTCGGGCCAGCTCATTGCCATAGGCGCCGCAGGAACTAACGGCAAGCTGCTGGCCGAGCGCGGGGAGCTCCACATAGAGATGATGGGCATCGGGCAGAGGCGGCAGGCGCAGCTGGCGTTGAATTTCGCTGCGGCATTCGGGGCAGAGCCGGAAGTCTGCTCGTGCGCAGACCGCGCAACTGGCGGGAAGAAGGAAGTTGGCGATCTCCCTGGTGCCAAATCCCAGCCAGCGCACGGACCGGCTACAGCACAGCTCATCGAAGAACCGCAAATACTCCCCGGGAATCTCCATACGTCCAGACTGGCCGATGAACCGCCCCCATCGGCCTGGTCACCGGCGAGCTGTGGAGCAAGGTCCTATTTAGCCTGGATAGGCGACGTCCTGGGCAAAATCGTCAAGCTCGTGCCAGGAATTGCCCACGCGGGTGTACAGCTTTTCATTGGTCTCGGCATACACTTCACGGCGGCTGCCGACACCGGTGGCGATGCCGACCATGCCCAACAGCAGCTGCAGGTGCTCGCTGCCGCCTTCAAAGGTAATTTGGGCTGCTTCAACAGCTTGGTCATCACCGAGTTCCGCAACAATGATGGATCTGTCCGAATCCCATAGCGCGGTATTCACCGGAACTTCTGGATAGATTTTCATTGGCGAATCGGTGAGCCCACGTGGCACACCTTCAGCATCGCGGATCACGCCGGCGACGTAAACCGAAGTGCTCTTGCCGACGGTTGCCACGATCAGCGCCCGCGCACCGTCACGGGAAATCCGCAAGGAATCAATCTGGGCATCTTCCAGCCAGGCCACATCGATTGGACGGGCTTCACCCTTCATTTCGGTGTCGGCAGGGACCGCCCTGATCGGGGTGGCGGCCCCGTTGTCCGCGGTCCAGGTCCAGCCGGCCAGATCCATGGACGGCTGGATGAGTTCCTTGCCTTCCAGCGAAAGGCGCAGCTGGCCCTTGTCATCAATTCCCCACAGCTGGGTGCGGAGGCCATTAAGGAAAGCATAGCGATTTCCGACCGGAGACATGGCTGGGTCGCGTGGGTTATAGCCGGAAATATCCGGGACACCGCCCACCGGAATGATCGACAGTCCCTTGACATAGACCAAGTACTGGTCCGAAATGCCAATCAACGTATCCTGGGTGCTGGGGTTGACCTTAGCCGGCTCGATATTCGTGTCTTCGGTCGAAAGGTTGACTTCGTTTTCCTCGCGCAACAGTTTCACCGAGTCCACCGGAGCAAGCCTGGTCAGCGTGGCTTCCAGCTGTTGCTTCATCAGCAGGATGCTCCGGTCGGTGGCCTCTGCGAAGGTATTGGAGTTCAAATCGATGGTCGCCTCGCCATCGCGCACCGGCACCGCAGAACGCACCAGCTCACTGGCCGTCGAGAACGCGGAAACGACAGCATTTTGCAGGTAGGGCGCTGGTCCTGCCAGCAAGGCTTCCACCATCGAAGTGGTGGTGCCCGACCCCGAGGTGAACCACCGTACATCGGGGACCAAATAGGCGAAGCTCGCGTCGTAGAAGTACAGGGTCTGCGCGGCAAAGATCTTGGTGAAGGTCGAGGCTTCGAGCATCGTGCCATCCGGGGCCTTGGTGATGCGCCATTCGTTGTCTACCTTGGCGACTTCAATATCCACGGCACGGGTGGAATGATCCGGGTAGTCGGTGCGCACCCCTTGCGCGTCGACTTCACCGGTGATTTCAAGCTGAATCGTGTATTGGTTCGCATCCGCGCCGTTGACCACGTTGAATGCATCGTAGATCAAGGTCTGCGTGTCGCCACGCCAAGTATTGCTCAGTTGCGCGTCCATGAATTCACGGGCGACCGCATAATCCTCGGATACTGAACGGCCAGCCTCGACGAACCCTTCAACGATGGCCCTGGCATCAGCACCGGCTGACGGCCCATCGGCCGCGTAGCTGTAGCTTTCAGCGCCGCTGGCATCGGTTTCGGCTTCAATCTGCTGGACGGTGGAAGTTCTGGGAATCGAGGCGCAGCCGGAGATGGCAAGCACCGCCGAGAGGATTATCGCGAGGCTGGAACAGAATTTCTTCCTCATCAGCTCTCCCCTTCCTTCTTCTGCTCGCTGCTGCCAAGATTCGGATCAGTGACATCGTCGTCCGGCGAATCCTCATCCAAATCAGGATCAAGAACCAGCGGGGTGTATCCGATTTTTGGCACTTCACCGGTCAGCGGGAAGCTATCTCCCAAAATCACCGTAGCGAGGCTTTCAGGAACTGGCGGTTCCAATGGAAGCGGTGAGGAAAGGATCTCCAGGTCCTCGCTGCGTGGCAAGGTCAGGCGGAAGACCGAGCCGACCCCCGGCTTACCCCATGCTTCCAATCGGCCATCGTGCAACCGGGTGTCCTCCATCGAGATCGACAGGCCAAGGCCGGAGCCACCGGTGGTACGTGCGCGAGCCGGATCAGCACGCCAGAAACGATCGAAGACGTGGTTGCAAGCTTCTTCGGACATGCCGATGCCGTAGTCACGCACGGTGATCGCCACCGCGCTCTGGTTGGCGCCGATGGTGATATCGATTGGCTTGCTTTCGCCATGCTCCACCGCATTGAGCACCAGGTTGCGGATGACACGCTCGACACGGCGCGGATCCACTTCTGCAACGCAGCCGTCGCTGGGCGCGTTCAGGCGGATGAGCGAACCATACTCATCAGCCACCGGGGTGGCGATATCGATGACCTTGCGGGCAATGACATTCAGGTCCGCTGACTCGCGGTCGAGTACCGCGACGCCGGCATCGAAACGGGACACTTCCAGCAGGTCATTGAGCAGGTGCTGGAAACGCTCGATCTGGTTGTACATCAGCTCGGCCGACCGCGCGGTCAGCGGATCAAAGTCTTCGCGGGCATCGTGGATCACCTCGGCCGCCATGCGCACGGTGGTCAGCGGGGTGCGCAATTCGTGCGAGACGTCGGAAACGAAGCGTTGCTGCATGGCCGAGAGATTATTCAATGCCGTGATCTGCTCTTGCAATGAGTGCGCCATGTGGTTGAAGGCCGTACCCAATCGGGCCACCTCATCCTTGCCTGCGACCTTCATTCGGCGGTCAAGGTCGCCGGAAGCAATCCTCTCCGAAACATACGCGGCATCGGCCACCGGCCGGACCACGGTACGGGCTACCGACCACGCAACGAAGCCAACGACCGCTAGCAAAATGAGGCCGGTGAAAGCCATCGCACGATTGATGAATTCGAGGGTATCCTGCACGCTGGACAGGTCATAGACCAGATACAGGCCGTACTCGCGTCCAGGCGGTATCAGTACCTTGGTGCCGACAATGAGACCGGGCTTGGTTGCGGTATCGGCACCCAGTTCGATGGAACGCCAATAGATGCCTTGCTCCCCTGCAACCCGCTCCGCGAGGTCGCCAGGGATCACGCGGGTGGTCAGGGAACCGGAAGCCATCGGGCCAACATAAAGGCTTTGGTCACCGGCAATGGGCATCAGCACGAAGTCGCGGACCACGGTTGCCCCATCGCCTTCCAGCGAAGCCAAGGTGGAATTCACCAAGGCCTGGGTGGAGGCGCGGTCGGTGGTGGACGCCGATTCGAGAATGGAGCGGGCCTGGGCCAGGCCGCGTTCCGATTCCTTGGATATCTGGTTCACGCGCTCTTCAAAGAGCGTGGAGGCAATCTGGTTGGAAAGGAAGGCGCCAGCGGCAACCAAAGCGAGCGCGGTGAAAAGCAGCGTCGAAATGACGGTGCGGAAGAGCAGGTGGCGTTGCCAACGCAGCTTGGACGTGTGCCAAGGGCGCTTGATCCACTGCTCGATTCTGCTCCACCGTGCGGGTTTGGACTGCGAATGGGCATGCACATCGACCGGAACCAACTCTGCACCGGTCGACGTGTGCGAACTCAACTTGCCGAACCAGCCTTGTATCCGACACCGCGAACGGTTTGGATGATCTGCGGCTTCTCTGGGTCAATTTCAATCTTCGAGCGCAGGCGCTGCACGTGCACGTTGACCAAACGGGTGTCTGCCGCGTGCCGGTATCCCCAGACGGCTTCCAGCAGCTGCTCCCGGCTGAAGACCTGCCATGGCTTGCGGGCCATGGTGACCAGGAGGTCGAATTCCAGCGGTGTCAGCGAAACGACATCGGTTCCGCGGGTCACGCGGTGGCCGGCCACGTCGATGGTCACTTCGCCAACTTGCAAGGTCTCAGCGGCATGGGTCTCGCTTGGACGCAGGCGGGCACGCACGCGGGCTACCAGCTCGGCTGGCTTGAAAGGCTTCGGCACGTAGTCGTCGGCACCGGATTCCAGGCCGCGGACAACGTCGGCAGTGTCCGACTTGGCGGTGAGCATCACGACAGGAACGTCGGATTCCGCACGGATCTGCTTGCATACCTCGATGCCGTCAATGCCAGGCAGCATCAAGTCAAGGAGCACCAGGTCAGGGTTCGCCTCACGGAATGCTTCCAGAGCACCGGAACCGTCGTAGCAGAATGAGGCATCGAAGCCATCGTTTTGCAGGACAATGCCAATCATTTCTGACAACGCTTCGTCATCATCAACGACTAAAATCCGTGCCTTCATCCCATGTCCCCCTGAAACCGTAGGTCTGAGGTTTCAACCAACTGGCCAAACCGGGTAGATCCGCTACCCCACTATTCCTAAGATACATGATCAACCGCCCTTTTCGGGCTGTGACCGGCAGGAATCAGGCAGTTAGCTACGCATCAACGCGTGTCTGCTCCAACGCTTGGGCATAACTGGCCAGCCGTCGCAGGTTCTCGATGGCCTGCGCCGAGCTGCTGCGCGAGAAATCTCCACGCGGCATCAGGGTTAGTGCACCGAGCTGCCCCAAGCCCAATCCCAGCTGGCGCCATGGACGAAGAATGGAATTCACCCCTTCCACAACACCCGGTGCCCGGGTTCCGGGGGCGAGGACCTGCAAGAAGACGCGGTCCCCACCTTCGACAAGCCCCGCTACCCGTTCCCACTTGCGGTGAGTCATGCCTTCAGGGTCGATCACCAGCGCGCCGGCACCGGCCTGGTGCAGCAGATCCACCCGTTCAATCCAGTTTTCATCCAGGGTTGGCAGGTTCAGCAGCGAGGTGACCTGTTGGCCTTCGGCATCGCCGGCGAGCACCTTGAAGAACTGCGCGTAGGCGCCTCGCACTTCGGCGCGTGGAATCGAACGCAAGGTCCGGTATCCGCTGGCAGTGCTGATCGTGCCATCGAGCACGTCACCCAGCAGCGGTTCGTCAAGCTGGATAGTGAAATCCGCCAGCGAGGTAATGCGGGCCAGGCGGTCCAGATGCTCGCGGGCTCCGTGGGCGTAGGACTCGATGATGTCGCGGCGCGCCCCATGATCGCTGATCACCCGCTCCCCGTTCGACAGGTACAAGCTGGCGGCCAAGGTCCACGGACCGAGCAAGGTGAGCTTGAGCCGCTGGGCAGGTTTCGCTTCTGCGCCGAGTACATCAGCCAGCAGATTTTCGTCACTGCGCAGGATACTGCGGGCACGACGGGCATCGATACCGTCTCTGGCACCAATCCTCCAGCCATGCGGTTGCAGATCGAAGCCTAGATCTGCCAGCAAGGTGGCGCTGCGCCCTACCGCATCGGCGCCGACGCCACGATCCGGCAGCTGCGGGAAGACCGCGAGGTTGGGCTCTCCTAATTCCCCGCGCACCACCTCATGGATGGCCGCCGGGTCGGTGCCCGGGAACTGGCAGAAAGCGGTGGCGTGAACGTCGCGGCGTTCAGCGGCCTCGTGTTCTTGCTCAGGCATTGTTATGCGAGTCAGAAATGTTCTGGTGGTGGCGAATGACTTCAGAGATCACGAAATTCAAGAATTTCTCAGCGAATTCTGGATCAAGATGCGCTTCATGGGCCAGGGCGCGCAGGCGCTCGATCTGCGCCTTCTCGCGGTTAGGGTCGCTCGGTGGCAGCTGGTGCTTGGCCTTCAGAACCCCTACGCGCTGGGTCGCCTTGAAGCGCTCGGCCAACAGGAAGACCAGCTGGGCATCGAAGTTGTCGATGCTGCCACGGATGGCGTACAGCTCTTCGAGGACTTCATTCTGGACCTCGCCCTGCAACGAGCTGGCGTGCGGGTCGAATGACTGGGTGGTCTCAGCGTTCATCGGCTCGTTCATGATCACCAGTTTACTGGTTCACATGACGGATTACCCACAAGGTGACATGCCCCGGACACGGTATATGTCCGTGCCCGGGGCATGCTCGTGGTTCCTTGATTGCCAGCTGCTCAGGATGCGTTCAGCTGTTCAATCAGTTTGCGGCGCTGAGCCTGTTCGCGCGGGTCAGGGACCGGAAGCGAGGCGATCAGCCGCTGGGTGTATTCATGCTGCGGGTTAGCCAGGACCTTGGAGCCCAACCCTTCTTCCAGCAAGCTGCCGCGGAACAAGACGCCCACCCAGGTAGCCAGTTGGTCCACCACGGCCAGATCATGCGAGACGAACAGGGCCGCGAAGCCCAGTTCGGTCTGCAATTCGCGGAACAGCTCCAGCACCTTGGCCTGCACCGAAACGTCCAATGCGCTAGTTGGCTCATCGGCAATCAGCAGCTTTGGGTCCAGGGCCAGGGCGCGGGCCAGTGAGGCGCGCTGGCGCTGGCCGCCGGAGAGTTCATGCGGGTAGCGGTTGGCGAAACCGGATGGAAGCTGCACGGCCTCAAGCAGTTCGGCAACCTTGGTGCGGGTCTGCAGCGGATTCAGATCGCGGTGCACGGCCAGTGGCTCGGCCACGCACTCGCCTACGGTCAAGTGCGGATTGAAGCTCGCCGCCGGATCCTGGAACACGAAGCCGATCTGCTCGCGCAGCGGCTTGAAGGTGCGTTCCTTGAAGTGGGCCATCTCGTAGCCCAGCACCTTCAGCGAGCCACCGGTGATGCGGTTCAATCCGGCGATACTGCGGCCGATGGTGGTTTTGCCCGAACCGGACTCGCCCACCAGCCCGTAGACCTCGCCGGCGTGAATCTTCAGATCCACCTCATCGACCGCGGTGAAGCCCGGCGCTCCGAAGCGGCCCGGGAAATGCACCTTCAGGCCCTTGGCTTCCACCAGCAATGCAGCATCCTGGTTCGGACGTTCGACTAGCCCTTCCGAGGCGCTTTCGCGCCCCAGGTGCGGCACGGCAGCCAGCAGGGACCTGGTGTATTCCTCTTGAGGGGCTTCGAAGAGCTGAATGGATGGGGCTTGCTCAACGATCTGCCCCTGGTTCATCACGATCACGCGGTCGGCGATATCGGCCACCACACCCATATTGTGGGTGATGATGACGATGGCGGTACCCAGCTCATCACGCAGGCCGCGCAGCAGCTGGAGAATTTCAGCCTGCACCGTGACATCCAACGCGGTGGTTGGCTCATCGGCCACAATCAGTTCCGGCTTCAGGGCCAGCGCCGCGGCGATGACCACGCGCTGCTTCTGCCCACCGGAGAACTGGTGCGGGTAGTAGTCCACGCGCTGCTCTGGATCCGGGATGCCGACCTGGCGCATCGCCTCGATGGCGCGCGTCTTGGCTTCCTTCCTGGAGATCCTGTTGTGCGCGCGGATGCCCTCCATGATCTGCCACCCTACGGTGTACACAGGGTTCAGCGCGGTGGACGGTTCTTGGAAGACCATGGCCACATCCCGGCCGCGAGCCGCACGCAGCTCGTGGCCGCGCAGGGTGAGCATGTTCTTGCCTTTGAGATAGACCCCGCCGTGCGAGGCACCGTTCTCGGCAAGGATGCCCAGGGCGGTGCGAGCGGTGACGGACTTGCCGGAGCCGGATTCGCCCACGATGGCCAGGATCTCGCCGGCCTTGACTTGCAAATCAACGCCGCGCACTGCCGGCACTGCGCCGGCGTCGGTGACGAAATCAATGTTCAGGTCTTCGATGCGCAAGACATCGGGTGTGTCGACGTTGGCCTCGGGATCGAAAATAGGGCTGTTGGTCATTTGCTTGCTCCTACCTGTCCGGACTGGGTGATGCGCTTGGCCTTCTTGCGGCTGAAGCGGCGCAGGCGCGGGTCATTGAGGTCGTTCATGGACTCGCCAACCAGGGTCAGGCCCATCACGGTGAGCACGATGGCCAAGCCCGGGAACAGGCCGGTCCACCAGATGCCACTGGTGGCATCGGACATCGCGCGGTTCAGGTCGTAGCCCCATTCCGAAGCGCTGGTCGGCTCGATGCCGAAGCCCAGGAAGCCCAGGCCCGCCAGGGTCAGCAATGCCTCGGTGGCGTTCAGCGTGAAAATCAGCGGCAGGGTGCGGGTGGCGTTGCGCAACAGGTGCGCGAACATCACTCGCCATGGGCTGGCACCGATCACCTGTGCGGATTCCACGAAGGGTTCCGCCTTCAGGCGCATCACTTCGGCGCGGACCACGCGGAAGTACTGCGGGATGAACACCACGGTGATGGAAATGGCCGCTGCCATCACGCCGCCAAAGAGCGAGGACTGGCCCTGCGAAATCACGATGGACATCACAATGGCCAGCAGCAGGGATGGGAACGCGTAGATCGCGTCGGCCAAGACCACGGCGATGCGGTCGAACCAGCCGCCGAGGTAGCCGGAGATCAAGCCGATCAATACACCCAGGAACAGGGACATGACCACGGCGGCCAGGATCACCCAGATGGCGGTCTGCGCGCCGAAGAGGGTTCGCGAGAACACGTCATAGCCGGTGGCGGTGGTGCCCCAGATGAATTTGCTGTCAGGAGCTGCCTGGCGCGGGAAGTCGCCGGATGCATCCGAGGACTGCGCGAAGTCGAAAGGCGCAATCAGCGGCGCGAACAGGGCGGTAACGATGAACAGCCCGGAGAGCGCCAGACCGGCAATCAGCATGCCACGCTGCAGGCCCGAGGACATGCGCAGGTGGGCGATGACCGGGAGGCGGTCGAGCCAGGACTTGTTCGAGGCGGGCAAGGTAACTGTGCTCATGATTAGTATCTGACTCTCGGGTCGATCAAGGCGGCCAGCACATCAACGATGAAGTTGGTGACGGCAACGATAATGGCCAGCAGCACCACAATGCCCTGCACGGCCACGAAGTCGCGGGCGGTGAGGTACTCGGCGAGCTTGAAGCCAAGGCCGGACCATTCGAAGGTGGTCTCGGTCAGCACCGCGCCACCGAGCAGCAAGGCGATCTGCAAGCCCATCACGGTGATGATCGGGATCAGCGCCGGACGGTACGCGTGCTTGGTGGTGAGGCGGAATTCGCTGACGCCGCGCGAACGTCCGGCCTCCACGTATTCACGGCCCAGCGTGCCAATCGCGTTGGTGCGCACCAGGCGCAGGAACACGCCGCCGGTGAGCAGGCCCAGAGCCAATGCTGGCAGGATTGCATGCTCGGTGACATTGCCGAGCGCTTCCATATTGCCGCTGCGCAGTGCATCCAGCCAGTAAATGCCGGTGGGGCTTTGCAACCCGGTGAGTTCGAGCTCGGTCTGCCAGTCGGCACGGCCGCTGATGGGCAGCCAGCCTAGCCATACGCCGAAGATCAGCTTGAGCAGCAGGCCGGCGAAGAAGACCGGGGTGGCGTAGGAAAGGATAGCCAGGATGCGCAGGACGGCATCGGGGTAGCGGTCGCGGAACTTCGCGGCAACCAGGCCCAGCGGGATGCCGACCACCAGTGCGACGAGGACGGCGTTGATGGCCAGTTCCAAGGTGGCCGCTCCGTAGGTGGTCAGCACCTCGGTGACCGCGCGGTTATCGCTCATGGTGCGGCCCAAGTCTCCGGTGAAGATCTGCCCCAGGTACTCGAAGTACTGGATCAGGATCGGCCGGTCGTAGCCGGCTTCATGGATGCGCTGGGCCAGCTGGTCCGGGGTGAGTCGTCCGCCCAAGGCTGCGGTGATCGGGTCGCCGGTCACGCGCATCAGGAAGAACACCACTGTGATGAGGATGAAGACAGTGGGAATGATCAGCAAGAATCGGGTAATCAAGTAGCGGAGGAATCCCCCGCCTTTTTGCTTTGCTGGTTTGGGTGTTGCTAGCGGGCTTGTTTCTTGGCCCGGTGGCGACGTGATGGTCATCGTCTGTCCTTATAGTTCAGGATGCGTGGCGATGCGCCGTCTTGAGCTGTCAATGACGGCACATGCCAAGGGGATCCACCGCGTGCGCCAAGACTGGCGCGTGGCAGATCCCCTCAGGTTTGGTGTCTGCGAGGCTAGAGCAGAATTACTTGCTCAGCACACCGAGACGGAACTTGAACGAAGCGTCCAAGGTCTTGTCAACGTCCTTGACGTCCTTGCCCGCAATGGCCACCTGGGCACCTTGCAGCAGCGGCAGCGTGGACAAGTCCTCTGCCACCATCATCTGCAGTTCTTCGATGGCCTTGGTGCGCTCGGCCGCGTCGGCCATGCCGCGCTGCTCAGAGATCAGCTTGTCAACTTCCGGGTTGTCGTAGTTGTTAGACAGGAAGTTGTCCTTGGCGAAGAACGGCGAGAGGTAGTTGTCCGCATCCGAGTAGTCAGGGAACCAGCCCAACTGGTAGGCAGGGTAATCCGAGACGCGCTGCTTCTGGTAGGTCACCCATTCGGTGGACTTCAAATCCACCTCGAACAGGTCATCGGCTTCCAGTTGCTTTTCAACCAGTGCGTATTCGTCACCGGAGTTCGGCCCGTAGTGGTCCGGGTTGTACTGCAGGGCGAGTTTGACCGGGGTCTCCACTCCGGCGTCTTCCAGAACCTTCTTGGCCTTGGCTGCATCCGGCTTGCCGTCGGTGCCGTACATGTCCTTCAGCGGCTCAGTGGCGCCGGTGAAGCCCTGCGGCACGTAGGAGTAAGCCGGGGTGTAGGTGTCCTTGTAGACGTTCTTGGCGATTGCCTCGCGGTCCACCAGGTGTGCCGTGGCCTGGCGTACGGCCAGCGACTTCGCTTCATCAGCATCATCGGTCTTGGCACCGTATGGCATGGAATCGAAGTTGAAGACAATGTAGCGCAGCTCGCCACCCGGGCCCTTGTGGACAGCCAGATTCTCGTCCTTGCCCAGGTCTTCGATATCGGTTGGGGTCAGCGAACGCCATGCGACGTCGATCTTGCCTTCCTGGACTTCGAGCTTCAGGTTGTTGGCGTCAGCGTAGTACTTGATCGCCGCCTTGTCGTTGGCCGCTGGGCCCAGGACGCCCTGGTAGGACTCGTTGGCGCTGAAGGAGATCAGGTTGTTCTTGTTGTACGAATCAATGACGTACTGGCCGCCGAAGGCCTTGGCCTCAACGATCTTCTGGTCGTCCATGACTGCGTCTGCGGAGAAGACCTCGTCATCGACGATCGGGCCGACCGGGGAGGTCAGCACCTGCGGGAAGGTCTGGTCATTGCCGACCTTCAGCTTGAAGACCACGGTAGTGGCATCCGGCGCCTCGATTGACTCGACGTTGCCCAGCAGCGAAGAAGGACCGTTGGGATCCGCGATCTTCTGTTGGCGGTCGAAGGTGAACTTGACGTCCTTGGAGTCAAGGTCGTGGCCGTTGGCCCACTTCAAGCCCGGCTTCAGCTTGACCGTGTATTCAGTCGGGGTGGTGAACTCTGCGGACTCGGCAAGGCTCATCGATGGGTCCGGGCTGCCCGGCTCGGAGTTGAGCAGGAATGGGTAGATCTGGTTCATGACCATGAACGAACCGTTGTCGTAAGATCCAGCAGGGTCCAGGGAGGTCACTTTGTCGGTGGTGCCCAGGGTGATTGGGGCGCTGGCATCGCCATTGCCGCCCACTTCATTGCCGCTGTCTGCAGCTTGGGTGCAGCCGGTCAGAGCCAGGGCAGAGATACCCACAACGGCTGCTGCAAGTCGCAGCCCGTTCTTCTTGCGAGTCATGAGTCATCCTTCGTCTAGGTACATGCATGGGCTGTGATGATTAACACATGCTTCACATAGCCTAAGTGATGCAGTGCACAAAATACGAATGGAACCAGCGGAAATTGGCAAAAACGTGGTCTCAACACCCACTTTTTGTGCTTCAGCCCATAGCCTTTCTAACTCAACGGTGAGATGCGTTGGGATTCCTTCCAGCTCGTTAGCCAGGTGGCATAAGCTAGATGTCAATGATGACTCGTAGAGACGCGGCAATCGCGTTGGATATCCCAGTAGAAATGGCCAAGCGCCACGGCATTCCTTCCAAAATGAGCGAAGCTGAATTCCGTGAGCTGAACACCAATCCACCAGCTTGGTTGGAGCAGTCGCGTGCCAACCGCACCGGAAAACGACCTGTGTGGATTCATCTGGTCTGCGAAGTCTGCGGCTTCAGCGAATACGAACGCCCCAAGAAGTGGTGGCCTGCCTTCGATTTCGTGCACTGCCACACCCACTCCCCGGCGCAGCTTCCGAAGCTGGAAAAGGGCAAGACCCGCGTGGAGTACCAAGATATTTCCGCTCATATGTTCGGCATTGTCGATGAAGGCTAAAAGCTGAATGCAACGCAACGGCGAAGGGCGCCGGACCAATCCTGGTC
>NZ_JBOGEG010000042.1:0-27527 GCF_050701915.1 Glutamicibacter sp.
CTTTCTGCCGATGCCGGGCTGCTCTTTTTCACCGTCGGCCACTAGCACCGTGAACTGTTCGAAACGGCGGCGAAACATTACCGAGAAGCAAACGTTACCCCCGGCGAGAACTTGATACACAGTGGAAACGAAGCAGCGAGTGTTCGGAAACATCTGGGACGTTAGATAGTCATAACACCACCGATACACCGAAAACCTTGAGGGGACGTGATCCAGATGGAGTTGGATGTTGCCAGCTTATGGATCCTGATAGCTGCCGCACTCGTGCTGCTGATGACACCGGCACTGGGACTTTTCTACGGCGGCATGACTCGCGCCACCGGCGTGGTGAACATGATGCTGATGAGTTTCTCCGCCGCAGCGATCACCGCCGTCGTCTGGGTTCTCTGGGGCTATTCGTTCTCCGCCGGGGAACCGGCCATCGCCGGGATTGTCGGCAATCCAATCAGCGAATTCGCCATGCACAACACCGAGCAGTCCGAACTGCTCGCAGCCGGATTCGCCGGAACCTTCGCCATGATCTCGGTAGCCATCATCTCCGGAGCCATCGCGGACCGTGCCCGCTTTGCGCCATGGCTGTTCTTCGTCCCGCTGTGGGTCACCCTGGTGTACGCACCGGTGGCCTTCTGGGTCTGGGGTGGAGGCTTGCTCTCCGCAGACGGATTCCTGGGCAGCATCTTCGGCGAAGCCATTGACTTCGCCGGCGGCGCAGTGGTCCACACCAACGCAGGTATCGCAGCCCTTGTCCTGGCCCTGAAGCTGGGCCAGCGCCACAACTTCCATGACCGCCCGCAGCCGCACAACACCCCGCTGGTCATGCTCGGTGCTGGCCTGCTGTGGTTCGGCTGGTTCGGTTTCAATGCAGGTGCGGCTACCACCGTCGAGCAGGCCGGACTCATCTGGGTCAACACCTTGGCAGCTCCGGGCGCGGCCGTCCTTGGCTGGATCCTGGTTGAGAAGCTGCGCGGTTCCCGCCCCAGCTCGCTGGGTGTCGCCTCCGGCCTGGTGGCCGGTCTGGTAGCCATCACCCCATCTTGCGCAGACGTGGCCCCATGGGCCGCCATGCTGCTGGGCGTACTGGCTGGCGCCGGTGCAGCCTGGGCAGTGAACCTGAAATGGAAGCTCGGATACGACGACTCGCTGGACGTTGTCGGCGTGCACCTGGTCGCTGGCTTGATCGGAACCCTGTTCCTCGGATTCTTCGCCCTGCCAACCGAGGAAAGCGCCGGCGGACTGTTCTACGGCGGCGGCGTCGCCCAGCTGATCGCCCAGGCAGCCACCCTGATTGTGGTCATGGTCTTCTCCGCGGTGATGACCTGGGTCATCGCCACGGTCATTGGAAAGTTCAGCCCATGGCGCGTCGCGGCAGATATCGAAATTGCCGGTATCGACGAGGCCGAACACAACGAAAATGGATACCAGCTGGTTTCCAAGTAAGGAGCGGAATCTGGTCAAAAACGCAGTACATGCACAAGGGGCAGGACGTTTCTGAAACGTCCGCGAAAGACCGCCGGTGGGCCATGCAGCCACCGGCGGTCTTGGCATGCTCCGGGGCGCTAGCGGGCACATGTGTAAAGCATGGGAATCAGTTTGGGCGCTGGCATCGAGGCAGCGAAGGCCCCTAGCGTGGCACCCATCAGCTGATCATTTCCCAGAAGCTAGGAGAGTGCCTTGGACAGCGAACCGAATCAGCCATCGAAGCAGGGCAGGGAACCGGTATTATCCGGGCCCGGCCAGGACAGCGAATTCTTGACCACCTCCCAGGGAGCTCCGGTCAGCGATACCGACCACTCGCTGAAAGCCGGGGAACGCGGGCCCACCTTGCTGCAGGATCACCACCTGCGCGAGAAGATCATGCATTTCGACCACGAGCGGATTCCGGAGCGCGTGGTCCATGCCCGCGGCGCCGGCGCCCACGGCTCATTCATCAGCTACGGCAATGCCGGCGAGCTGTGCCGGGCTGATTTCCTTAAGCCGGGACGCCAGAGCCGGGTCTTTGTCCGCTTCTCCACCGTGGTCGGGTCCCGGGGTTCCATGGACACCGCCCGCGATACCCGCGGCTTTGCCACGAAGTTCTACACCGAAGAAGGCATCTTCGACCTGGTTGGCAACAACATGCCGGTGTTCTTCATCCAGGACGGCATCAAATTCCCGGACCTCGTGCATGCCGCCAAGCCGCAGCCCGATACGGAGATCCCGCAGGCGCAATCCGCCCACGACACCTTCTGGGATTTCGTTTCCCTGCACACCGCGGCCCAAGCCCATGTGATGTGGCAGATGAGCGACCGCGCGATTCCCCGCTCCCTGCGCATGATGGAAGGCTTCGGGGTCCACACCTTCCGCATGATCAACGAGCAGGGCAAATCTTCGCTGGTGAAGTTCCATTGGAAGCCGAAACTCGGCGTCCACTCGCTGGTGTGGGAGGAGTCCCAGCTGGCTGCCGGTGCGGATCCGGACTTCCACCGCCGCGACCTTGCCGAGGCCATCGATGCCGGTGCCTACCCCGAATGGGAACTGGGCGTGCAGATCTTCGAGGACGACCGCTCGGGGACCTTCGAGGGAATCGATCTGCTGGACCCGACCAAATTCGTCCCCGAAGAACTGGCTCCGGTCCAGCCGCTGGGAAAGATGGTGCTGGACAGGAATCCGGAAAACTACTTCGCGCAGACCGAGCAGGTCGCCTTCCACCCCGGGCACCTGGTTCCCGGCATCGATATCAGCGACGACCCGCTGCTGCAGGCGCGGCTCTTCTCCTATCTGGATACCCAGCTGACCCGCCTGGGCGGGCCGAACTTCGCGCAGATCCCGATCAACTCGCCGGTTTCGCCGGTCAACGACATGTTCCGGGATGGCTACCAGCAGCACCGGGTGCCCAAGGGCATCGCACCGTACCAGCCCAACTCGCTGGATGGAGGCTGCCCGTATATGGCGCAGGTGGCTTCCGGGCAGCAACCACCGCTGGAATTCCCGCAGCCGCTCAAGGCCGGGAAGAAGGTGCGCTCCGAACCGGCCAGCTTCTCCGACCACTACAGCCAGGCGCGCCTGTTCTACATCAGCCTTACGGGCATTGAGCGCGCCCACGTGCAGCAGGCCTACTCCTTCGAGCTGGGCAAGTGCACCGATACGGCGGTGCGCCAGCGGCAGGTGGAGTGCCTTGCCAAAATCGACACCCAGCTGGCGGCCGGTGTCGCCCAATCCCTGGGCCTGCCAGCCCCGGCAGCCCAGGAGCTGGGCGCACCGGTGGCCAGTGCGGCACTGTCGCAGATCGGCAAGGCCTGGCCGGTAGATGGCCGCAAGGTCGGGGTGGTATTCAATACCGGGAACCACCGGCACGTGCCCGAAATCAGCAAGGCCCTGGCCGAGCGGGGATTGTCCCCGTTGCTGGTTTCGGCTTCGGGCGGACAGGTGGCCCAAGGGCTGCCGATTGACCGCACCTATCTGACGGCACGATCCATCGAATTCGATGCGCTGGTGCTCATCGGCCCGCTTCCGCCGGCCCCTGACGCCGCAGTTGCACTGGATGCCAAGGCCGGAGCTCCGGGGGCCGGCGGGGTTCCCATCGACCCGCGGGTGGCATTGCTGGTCACCGAGGCCTACCGGCACAACAATGCAATTATCTGCCTTGCGGGCCAATCCGACGGCCTGCTCCAAGCGATCGGGCTGGTGGACGACGCACCGGGCACAGCCTCCGTTGCCGTGGACGCGGTAGCCAGCAATGCCGTGCAGCTGCTGTCCACGCACCGCGCTTGGGAACGGTTCCCGGTAGCCGAGTAGGCCAGAGCCTCAAACGGAGACGGGGCGGCACGCCAGGTGCGGGGCACCGGCGATCTGGCGCGCCGCCATCTTGCCGAGCAGTGGTCTTGGACCCGGGAAGCCAGCGATCCATGGCAGGGCACGGCCCAGGTTTGAGCAGCTGGCGGCTGGCCGATTTCCAGCGGGCACGGCACTGCGCCCCGAGGATGGGGTAATCCACGGGGCGCAGCCGGTTTGCGCTACTTGCCCAGGTCGTCCTTGACGTCCTTGGCAGCATCCTTGACATGCTCTCCAGCCTGTTTCGCCTTGGCTGCAGCCTGGTCCTTGACTCCTTCGGCCTGCAGGCGCTCGTTATCGGTGGCATCACCGAAGGCTTCCTTGGCCTTGCCAGATGCTTCCTGGGCCTTGTTCTGGATCTTGTCTCCAATACCCATGATTCTTACCTCCTGTGTTGATCTGGTACTGACAAATTGAACTCTAGAACAGATCGCACTTCGGCTTATTTTGGCTGAATGATTGCTGAGCGATTGCATGGCACAGCGTATGAGTCCGAGCGGAAATTCGACTCAAGGCGTGGTGGGCCTCCCGGAAGCCAGATGGAAATAGCAGGTGGAGAGCATCTGCCGCCGAGGGGACGCCTGATTACCCAGGCGGCGCAGAATCCCACCTTCAGCGGCTGCGCTGCACTGGATCCGCAGGGCTACCGGCGCTATCGGCTGCTGTCTGCCGGTAGGCATGAAGCAGCCCCCTTGGAATCAAACGCCGGTGGTGCGGTTTCATCCAAGGGGGCTGGAACATAACGCTGTTTGAGCGGCTAGTTGCTCCCGGCGCCTATTGCCGCTGAGCTGGGACAGTGTGAAGAGGAACCGGATTCGAAGACCGGAATTGCATGGGCGACTGCGCTGTACTTCCAGTACTTCACCCGGAAAGTGGCCATTCCTGTTCGTTCTGCGTGGCTGAACAGTCCGTTGATCTTGCAACGAGGGGCGCTGGCCGGGACTACTTCCAATACGGGAGAAGGTTCTGAAACATGCAGGAACTTCAGTTCCCCGGTTGCTTTTTCCATCATGGCCACGAGAACCGGTCCCTTATGGACTGAAACCAGGCCCATCACGTCATCAAGTGCTTCCGACGGTTGAGTCATGATGACCGGCATGCCCGATGACCATCCGTAGGAGGCTAAATACTTTCTACCTTCGCGTGATCCCAGCAGCTCGGCAACGCGTTGCGCTGTCTGGGACCTGACAAGCCTTCCTGGCATGTGAACTACCCTCCACTTCTAGACGATACTTCTCACTTCAACGTTCGTTACCCCATCGGCGTGCTGTAGGCACCACGTCGCGGGCACCGCAGTACCGGGCCCGGGGCATAAGGTAACTTGCCGTAGAAATTATCATTTGCGCACCAAGTTTTCAGAACGGGTTGTGGATCATCAGGATTTTTTCAGGTTCAATTCTTGCTTGAAGGGCAAACATTGTTCCGGACCCCGCAGGATCGACGATGTATTGCTGTCCGGGCCACGCGGCAGCACGTCGAGCCGGTCATCTGCCGCGCGCATCCTTCAGCGCCTGATGGGCTGCATGCCAGCCAGCCATCCCGTGCACCCCGCCACCCGGAGGAGTGGATGAGGAGCAAATGTACAGCCCCGGGACCCCGAGCGAATAAGGATTCAGCGTGGCGGCGGGGCGGAAGAACTGCTGGGTGCCGCTGAGCGAACCGCCGCCGATATCCCCGCCGATGAGATTCGGATTCCGGGCCTGCAGACTCGCGGGCTGCTCACAACCCGCTGCAGGATCCGATCAGTGAACCCTGGAGCGAAACGCTGGATCTGCGCATCAATGAGTGCTGAAGCATTCCCGGCGTAGCCCAGGGGCACATGGGCGTAGGACCAGACCACATGCTGGCCAGACGGTGCCCGGGTCGGATCGGCCGAGGACGGCTGGACCACCATCACAAACGGGCGCTGGGGCATGCGCCCGGCGGCAACTTCTCGCTCTGCCTGTACCAGCTCCGATGCGTCTCCCGCCACATGGACAGTCCCGGCCTTGGCGGTGCGCGAATCGGTCCAGGGGATGGGGCCATCGAGCAAGTAGTCGACCTTGTAGGCCGCCGGCCCATAGCGCCAGGTCTCCAGGCGCTTCCGCAGCGAGGAGCCAAGCTGCTGCCCGGCGAGGACCGCCACCTGCCGGGCGGTCAGATCCAGGAAGTTCAACTCGGCATCGGGCAGCTGGCGCAAGCTGGTGATTGCGGTTCCGGTGTGGATCTTCACCCCCAGGTTCTCCAGCACCCGCACGAGTGCGGCAACGATGCTGCCGGTGCCTGATCGGGCCACCGGCCAGCCCCAGGACTGGCCCAGTGCACCGAAGAGCACTCCGAACCCCGAGGTGAAAGGATGCGCCAAGGGGAGCATCGAATGCGCGCTGGACCCGGCAAATAGCGCGGATGCTTCTCTGGTGCGAAATGCGGAGGCCAGCAGCTTGGCCGGCGGCAAGGAGCGCAACCCGAAGCGGGCCATCAGCAATGGATGCGGCGGGATGCCCAGCAGCGGGCTGGTGGCGTTGTCCAGCAGCCGCTGCGGCCGGCGGACCAGCGGCTGATGCAGCAGTTTCCACATGCGCGCGTCCTTGGGGAACTGGACGATGGTGCTTTGAATGTCCTGGTGCAAGAGCACCGAGTCCGCATTATCCAGGGGGTGGGCCAGCGGGTAGTCATGGAATTCCCATTCCAATCCATGCGCTGCGAGATCAAAATGCCTGAACGCCTTGCTTCCGTAGGCGAAGGGATGGGCAGCGGCTCCCAGGTCCACTATCGCATTCTCGCCCAGGGTGCGGTCGGAGGCGGCCGCCCCTCCAGGATGGGCATTGCGCTCGAAGACCTCGACCTGGTATCCGTGCTCGGCAAGCACCGCAGCGGCGACCAGCCCATTGGGGCCCGACCCGACGACATTGGCGCGTTCCTTCATTGGCGCAGTCCCTCATTTTCCTCGTGTTCTTGCGGGGCGAATCGCTCAGCCCAGGTCTCATCGCTCAGGGCCTTGAGCTGGTTGATCTGCGATTCGGCACGGTGCGAAAGATCTTCCAGCAACCTCCGGTCAAGCCGCTGTTCCTGCGGGAGCATCAGCAGCAGCGTCTGCCACATGCGCAGCTTGGCATTGAGCAATCCGGTGAGCACATCGAGCTGAACCTGAGCGGCGGCCAGCTTGCGCATGCGCAAGGGATTGAACGGGTTGACCGTTCCGGCGAGCTTGGCCACCTGAGCGAGGAGCCTTGCCGCCGGCCGCTGGCTCCAGCCGAGCTGGCTCATGATCCGTTTCAGGTCATCCTGGTCCGCTTCCACCTGCCGATGCAGCGATTCGAAGCGTTCTTCATAGGCCGTGCCGGCCCAAGTGCCATGTGCGGCCTTGAAATGGTTCAGCCCGGATTCGGACCCCAGCAGGTGCTGGCTGAGATAGCGATGCAAGGTGCTCTGGTCGATTCCCGTTTGCGGCATGGCACTGATCTTCCTAGTAGGCCCGGGCGGTGCTTATTGGTCCCGGGGCATTGTTCCAACGCCTCGAACGCTAGAGCACCGCCAGCGAGCGGCCAATGCGCGTCCCTGGATCTGCAGGTTGCATCCAGCTAGCGCACGCCTGCCAACCGGTTGATGTTGGATTCCAGGGCGGAAGCCAGGGTGCTGCAGGCCTCGCATGGGCGCCGGAACGGCATCGAGCGGGTGCTGGATGTCCACGCATGTGGCGTGGCCGGGATGGCGCAAAGGGGAAAACGGTGGTGCATGGAATCCTCCCGCAGCTGAAGAAGGCATCAACTAGCCATGGATTAATCATCGAGCTAGGGCTATTCTGAGGTTCTGTTGAGTAATTGCAGTTTTTGGGGGACTGGCAAGTTATGAAACGACAACATCATGGTTTAAGCAGCTCTGTGCCGCGCGGCGTTTTGGGGACTAGTCGGAGGCTGCCATACGGGGCGTTGGCTATTGCAGCGGCATTCGGTTTGAGCAGTGCATTAGCTTGGCCCGGTGCGGCCGGTGCACTGCCAGCCAGAGCCGAATCAAGCACATTGGCCTTTCCCGCCGCCTCGGCGCTGGACTTCGGGCGCGATGCTGTAACCGTACCGGAGAAGGCCGGAGCATCCGCTGTCCAAGTCCTTGGACTGAGTTCGCTGGGCGAAAAGCACGGCGGGTCCGAGCCCGGCCCACTGGCAAGCGTGGCTGCCAATCGAGCAGCGATGACAGCAAATACGAGCGCTGAAGCGCCGGCGTTGCCCGCACCACTAGCTCTCGACCAGGGCATTCGTCCGGCAATGCTGAGCCCTGGTCTCCTGTTGGAGCATCCAGTGGCCACCCGGCGGATTTCCAGCCCGTACGGCTGGAGGGCCAACCCGACTGGGTTCGGCCGCCAGATCCATATCGGCCAAGACTATCCAATTTCCTGCGGTTCTCCCGTCCAGGCCAGCGAGTCGGGCAGGGTGGTAGTCGCGAGCTGGGCCGGGCATTCGGGCCAGCGGGTCACAATCGACCACGGGCATAATGTGCAGACCGGGTACAGCCATAACTCCCTCTTGCTCGTCAGCGTGGGCGAGTATGTTGTTCAAGGCCAAATGATCGCTTTGGCCGGGACAACCGGCAATTCCACGGGGTGCCATGTGCACTTCGAGGTCATCATCAATGGACGATGGCATGATCCGCGCAACTACCTGCCTTTAGCCGGCGGGCAGCGAAGGGCATTATTCGCTTCTACGCAATTCGCAGAGGATGCCGGCAGTGCCATGCGCAATCAATCGGCAACAGGAACAAGTGGACAGTACGCCGGGACGGCAAGGCGCCACGGATCGACGTCAACGGAGCATCCAACGCAGCCGAAGTCCTCGACTCGCTACCACGCGGATCCGGTCCAGCCGCCTGCCGCGAGCAAGAAGAAAGAAACCGGGGCAGCCAAGCCGAAGACCCAGCCGAAAAAGGAATATGGCAAGGTTGGTCCGTCTCCGCGTCCTGCGCAACCGGCGCCAGAGCCGAGCAAGACACCCAAGCCGCCCCAAAAGTTGAATACCGAAAGCCCGAAGACCACACCGTCTCCATCAACATCACCGACACCCGTTTCCGCTGAGCCTAGTGCGCCGAGCGCAGTGCCGACGCCGAGCGATGAACCTGCTGAACGGCCGAGCGAGCCGACTGCAGCGCCGACGCAAGAAACTGAACTAGTTGGTGAGCCTAGCCCGTCGACGGCACCCACCACGTCACCGTTGCCTTCGACACCACCTTCCAGCGTGAAACCGCCAGCTCCGGATAGCTCTGAAGAGGAAACTGGCTCGACCGACGCCACTCCGACCTCTGAACCAACCCAAGCACCTCAACCCAGTGCGGATTCGGGCGTTGAACCTCAGAAGGAGCAAGAGCCAGGAGGATCCGATTCTCCAGCCAGTGAAGATGCCACGGACCCTACGGCCCGCGTCGAGCGGACAACCGGTGTAGCCCAGCCGAAGACCGTGGACTTGCAAGCAAATGAGCCGGAAAAGAAGGCGCCAGTGGCCAAGGCCCTGCCGCCGGCCAAGTTCACTGCTCCGAGAAAGCAGACTGCAAAGGAACCACCGGCTGAAAAGCCCAAGGTCGAGGTTGCAGTGCCGACTGCGAAGAAGCAGGCCAAGGCACCAGCGCAGCCGAAAGCGGCAGCCCCGGCCAAGCCGAAGGTTGCCGCGCCAGTGAAGCCCAAGGCTGCAGCCCCGACTAAGCCCAAGGTCGCAGCCCCGGCCAAGCCGAAGGTTGCCGCGCCAGTGAAGCCCAAGGCTGCAGCCCCGGCCAAGCCCAAGGCCTCAGCGCCCGTGAAGCAGGTCGCAAAGGCACCGGTAGCCACCATGCCGAAGCCCAAACCCAAGCCCAAGCCGGCTATTGCGGCGCCGGCTGTGCAGAAAGTTGCCCACGCACCGGCCAGGCCGAAGCCGAAGGCAACAGCTCCTGCACAGGCCGAAGCCGCTGCCCCAGCCAAGCTCCCGCAGGCCCCGGCAGCAGCCGCACCACCTGCCAGCGAGGCCAAGCCGTAGTCCTTGACTTCCCGGTTCCCTGGAGCTGCTCCCGTCCGCTTGGAGGGGAGCAGCTTGGCGTTGGGGAATATGCAACGGGTGAAACGCTGCACAGCTGGTTAGTCCAGCGCCCGATTATTGATATTCTTGGGAGTTGAGTCCTGTGCGATTTTCCAATGCGCACCACAAGACCTATCGAAAGAAGTGCCCGGCACGTGTTTAATTCACTTTCCGATCGCCTGACAGCAACCTTCAAGAACCTGCGCGGCAAGGGCCGCCTGACTGAAGCGGATATCGACGGTACCGCACGCGAGATCCGTCGCGCCCTGCTTGACGCCGACGTTGCCGTACCGGTGGTCCGCGGCTTCGTGGCCCAGGTGAAGGAACGCGCTCTGGGTGCCGAGGTCTCCGAGTCGCTGAACCCGGGCCAGCAGGTTGTCAAGATCGTCAACGAGGAACTCGTTGGCATTCTCGGCGGCGAAACCCGTCGCCTGAACCTGGCCAAGAACCCTCCAACGGTGATCATGCTCGCCGGCCTGCAGGGTGCCGGCAAGACCACCCTGGCCGGCAAGCTGGCCAAGCACCTGAAGTCCGAGGGCCACACCCCGATGCTGGTGGCCTGCGACCTGCAGCGCCCCAATGCGGTCAAGCAGCTGCAGATCAACGGCGAGCGTGCCGGCGTGCCGGTGTACGCACCGCACCCGGGCGTCTCTTCGGAATTCGACACCGCGACCGGCGACCCGGTAGCAGTAGCCCGCGACGGTGTGGCCGAGGCCAAGGCCAAGCTGCACGACATCGTGATTGTCGATACCGCCGGCCGCTTGGGCGTGGACACCGAGATGATGGCCCAGGCCGCGAACATCCGCGCCGCCATCAACCCGGATGAAGTCCTCTTCGTCATCGACGCGATGATCGGCCAGGACGCGGTCAACACCGCCCAGGCCTTCCACGAGGGCGTCGACTTCACCGGTGTCGTGCTCTCCAAGCTCGATGGCGACGCCCGCGGCGGTGCCGCGCTGTCGGTCGCCTCGGTTACCGGCAAGCCTGTCATGTTCGCCTCCACCGGCGAAAACCTGGACGACTTCGAGATCTTCCACCCGGACCGCATGGCTTCGCGCATCCTGGACATGGGCGACGTGATGACGCTCATCGAGCAGGCCGAGAAGAACTGGGACAAGGGCGAAGCCGAGCGCATGGCGAAGAAATTCGCCGACCAGGAAGACTTCACCCTGGACGACTTCCTGGCCCAGATGGCCCAGATCAAGAAGATGGGCTCGATGAAGAAGCTGCTGGGCATGATGCCCGGCGCGCAGATCTCCCGCCAGCAGCTAGAGCAGTTCGACGAACGCCAGATCGACCGCGTTGAGGCCATCGTCCGTTCGATGACCCAGCACGAGCGCGTGGCTCCGAAGATCATCAACGGCTCGCGCCGCGCGCGTATCGCCAAGGGTTCGGGCGTTTCGGTCTCCGAGGTGAACCAGATGCTGGAGCGTTTCGCCGAAGCGCAGAAGATGATGAAGAAGATGGCTGCCGGCGGCGGCATCCCGGGCATGCCGGGTGCCGGCAAGGGCGCTGCCCGCAAGGCGAAGGCCAAGGGCAAGGGCAAGAAGCAGCAGAAGTTCGGCAACCCGGCCAAGGCCGCGCAGGCCGAGCTGGAGGCCAAGAACAAGAAGGCCGCCGCACCGAGCGGCGCCGCCTTCGGGCAGGGCGCCAACCAGGACTTCGATCCTTCGAGCCTGAACCTGCCGGCGGGCTTCGAAAAGTACCTTGGCAACAAGTAGCCACGAGTCCTTGCAGGGCGGCGACCAGGCGCACACGCTGGTCGCCGCCCTGACTCTTTTCTTCGAGGAACCCCAGGGCCAGCAGGCCGAAGCCAAGGTCCGCGCGCTGTTGGCCGCACGCGAGGCCATCTCGCTGGTCTCCGTGCCGGTGCCCTGGAACGGGCTGGCCATTATCGAGGCCAGCCTTGCGGTGAACCACGAGGGGCTGCTGCTGCTGGCCAACGCCGAGGGCGACATCAGGCTGGGCCAGCAGGTCGAGGACTTCGCGCTGGCGTTGAAGCTGGGCACCGGTGCGCTGTACATCGACCAGGACGACGCCGAGGTGCAAACCGAAGAGCCCATCGACGACCCGCGGCTGGATGCCATGCCATCGGGGCGGACCCTGGCCATCGGCGCGCTGAACGAGCAGGACATGGGGCTGTTGGCCGCTGCGAGCAAAACCAGCTGGCAGCTCCTGCCGCCGCCGGAATCCGCCGGCGCGGCCGTGGCCGTGCACGAGGGCTTCCTGGTGGGCGGCGTGCTGGCAGCGAGCCAGCATCCGGTGATCATGCTCAGCCGCACCGGCGCGCGCTTCACCGCAAGCTTCTGGTTCCGCAAGCAGTCGGCCAAGCTCGGCGGGCACCCGGCCTGGGTGCACATCTGGCCGGTCGCGGCCAGCCCAGCCTTCTGGCCGCCGGCCTCAAGCGCCGCCAGGAGCGAACTGGACTGGCTGATAGCCAACCAGGACGGCGTGGATGACCAGGAGCTTGATGAGCTGGCTGAACAATCGGTCGGCCCCGACGACATCGAGTCGCTCAAGCAGGCGCTGGTCGGCACCGGCAGCCTGCAGTCGGTCCAGCGGGTGCTGGAGGCCTTCGGGCATCAACCGGCGCTGGCCCGCTATCTGGAAGATGCGGTTCTTCCCGAAGGCGCGCGGCAGATCGAACCGGTGTCAATGGCCAGGGCCGTGGGCCGGGCAATGTTCGCCGAATCCCGCAAGACCAGTGCCCGGCCGCGATGGTACAACTCGTTGTCGTGGAAACCCGTGGCGCAGCTGGCTCTGGGTCTCATCGAGGCACTGGTGTTCTCGCTGGTACTCGCGGCCACCGATTGGCAGGAGCCTTGGGCAGCGCCCTGGGTGATTGTGCTGTTGCTGGTGCTCGGCTATGTCGATGCCACCGGGAATACCGCCCTCGGCGCGCTGCGCTGGTTCCGCGCCCGGCGCCGGGGCTAGCGGAAAGCAACCTCAAGTGCGCTGCCTGCAGGGAGGGCCCGGGTTACCGCCTATGATTGACTTATCGCCATATCCAAATAACCGAAGGGGTTACTTTTCGTGGATTCAACCGAGTTCAACTACCTCAACCTAGAGTTCATTTTCATGGGCGACAAGCCTGAATCTGCGCAACTGGTACGCACCGCGCTGGCCGACCGCCGCCTGCTCGGTTTTATCGGCGGAGCTGTTGAGCGTGAGAACTCCACTGAAGTAACGGCCGAGGTGGCCACGGTGAGCGAAGCCCGTGATGCGGTGCTCTACCGCATCGATGCCAAGGGCAAGCTGCGTGAAGGCTCGCGCGTGACCAAATTGGTCCACGAGCTGAAGAACTCCACCGGTGCCAGCTACGTGCTGGTTGATGGGGATGAGATTGACGGCCCCAACCCGGATGACGAGCAGCTCGGCGAGTACGGCGGCACCAACGAGCTGCTGCACGGACCCAAGCTCAAGGGTTCCGAGCTGGTGCTGGCAGCAGGCTTTGCCGATAACGAGATCACCGTTTGGGACAATGCCGCCGGCCTGATGGCTATGCCCAAGGAACCGGTCTATGCCCCGAGCATCTCGCGTTCAAACCGCCCGTACCTGTCCTTGGACCGTACCGGCAATGTCATTACGGCAACCATCGAGGCCAAGGGATCGCGCCGCGACATGTTCGGTTCCTCGGTGTCCATGGTGGTGGACCTGGAACGCGCGGCAATCCTGGAACCGGAAGCCGGCTCGCCTGCAGCGGTTCGCCTCGACGAGCTCAACAGCTTGCTCTTTGGCTGGGACGAAGAAGAAATGCAGATCATCGAGCAGCTGATTTCAGATCCTGCCGACCGCTCCGAGGCGCAGCAGCTGCTCTGCGGCAGCGGGGATTTGAAGGACATGAAGCGCCTGGTGTCGCTCTTCGGCTTCGACCCGCGCAGCATCGATTACCTCACCGGCCGTCCGCTGCCCGAAGACCGGAGGGTCATTGCCACCGGCGGCCCGTTCAAGACCTTGAAGTCCGCACTGGCTGAGCAGGAACGCGAGGCCAAGGGCCTGGAACGGCTGCTGTACCGCCACAGCTGGAATCCGAAAGCGCTGATGGCTTCGGGTGCTGCCGTACTGGCATCCGGCGCGGCAGCGCACCTGGTCCTGGCCCAGAACGAGAAGTTCGCTTGGTTCCCCAAGCCTGCGCGCCAGCTGCTGATGCTGGCATGGTACGCGGATGGTGCCTTCTATCTGGGCAAGGGCATCGTTGATGCGCTGAAAGCCGAGAACAAGGGCTAGGCGATCGCCGCAGCCAAAAGACAGCCCGGCGGGAAGCCGAAATTGCTTCCCGCCGGGCTGTCTTTTGCTTATTTGCTCCTAGCCGCGTTCCTTCAGCTCAGGGAAGTCGGTATCCCGGTATTCACCGCTCGGGCTGGTGCCGGCCGCATGCTGCTCTTCCTCGGCCAGGCGCAGCTCCACGCGGCGGATCTTGCCTGAAATGGTCTTGGGCAGCGCGGTGAATTCGAGCCGCCGGATCCGCTTGTAGGGGGCCACGTGCTCGCGGCAGAAGCCGAGGATGTCCTTGGCGATTTCAGCCGATGGCTCGATTTGGGATGCCAGCACCACAAAGGCCATGGGCACCGAGAGCTTCAGCGGATCCGGCGAAGGCACCACCGCCACCTCGGCAACCGCGGGATGCTCCAGGACCACCGACTCCAGCTCGAAGGGGCTGAGCTTGTAGTCGCTGGACTTGAAAATGTCATCGGCACGACCCACGTAGGTCAAGACGCCTTCTTCATCTCGTTCGGCGATATCTCCCGTGTGGTACACGCCGCCACGCAGCGCCTCGGCGGTCTTCTCCGGGTCGGCGAAATAGCCCTTCATCAACCCGGCAGGCCGGGGATCCAGGCGCAGGCAGATTTCCCCGATTTCGGCCAGCTGTCCGGTGGTCGGATTGCGCAGCTCCACCTCGTAGCCCGGCATCGGACGGCCCATCGCGCCGACCTTTACCTCGGTGCCCGGCGAATTGGCAATCTGCACCGTGGTCTCGGTCTGCCCGTAGCCATCACGGATCACCTGGCCCCACGCGTTGCGCACCTGGTCGATGACCTCGGCGTTCAACGGCTCGCCGGCGGAGACCAGCTTGCGCGGGGGAGTCTTCAGCGTGCCCAAGTCCGCCTGGATCAGGTAGCGCCAGACGGTGGGCGGCGCGCAGAAGCTGGTGGCCTTCTCGGTTGCCATCTGGTTCATCAGTGCCAGCGGATCAAAGCGCTCGTAGTTGTAGACGAATACCGTTGCTTCGGCGATCCAAGGGCCGAAGAAATTCGACCAGGCGTGCTTGCCCCACCCGGGGGAAGCCACATTCAAGTGGACGTCGCCTGGCTCCAGGCCGATCCAGAACATGGTTGCCAGGTGGCCAATGGTGTAAGAGGTATGGGTGTGCTGGACCAGCTTCGCCAAGGAGGTGGTGCCCGAGGTGAAGTAGAGCAGCATGTTCTCATCGGCCAGGGTCGGGGAGTCCAGGCTGAATTCGGCCGGCGCATCGTGGGACTTGGCGTAGTGCAAGGTACCTTCGGTGGCCTCCCCGCGTACCTGGACGATGCGGTAGTCCCCGGGGACCGCTTCGAATTTGGCGACCTGGTCATGGCTGGTGATCACCCAGTTCGCGTTGCCGCGCTCGATGCGGTCGGCGAGGTCGGCGCTGACCAGCTGGGTGGTTGACGGGATGATGACCGCGCCCAGCTTCATGCCGGCCAGCATCACTTCCCAGAGGGCCACCTCGTTGCCCAGCATGACGATGATGGTGTCGCCGCGCTGCATGCCTTCGTCGGAAAGCCAGCGGGCTACCTGGGTGGAGCGGCGCGAAAGCTGCGCCCAGCTGTAGCGTGCCGAGCTGCCATCCGGTTCGGTGAGGATCAGTGCCGGTTCATTTGCCCGCTGCGGGTCCTTGGCTACCTCGTCGAACCAGTCATAGGCGAAGTTGAAATCGGTGAATTTTGGCCAGGTGAACTCTGCCCGAGCCCGGTCGTAGTCATCGCGTGCTGCCAGCAGCAGATCGCGTGCTGCCCGGAACTTCTCGGTATTGCTCATTAGAGTCCTTTGCGTGATGGGCGCCAACGCCCGACAGAATTCTTCGGTCTTCAGGTTTCAATATACTTCAGTGCCCAGTTCTGACGAATTGTTGCGTCATCATGCGTGGTGCAGGTGCTGAAGTTCCCCAATTTTGTCCAATAGATTCCAATATGGGCATACATAGTGCCTGAATGGGTGATGCGGCGCAAGCGGCTGGCGCAAGCCGCAGCCGGGTGAGCGCCGGCGGTGGCGCCGAACAGCAGCGCCGGGCAGGCAACTGGACTCGCAGATGCCGATAGTCTAGCGTCTGGAATATGCCAAAGGATGAGACCCCCGCCAAGAAGCAGAACCCCCTATTAGTCTTGGGAAAAATCAGTTCCATCCTCGATTCCTTTTCGCTGCGCCAGCCGGTCATGTCCTTGGCCGATATCCGTGAAGCGACGGATTTGCCTGCCTCCACGGTGCAGCGGCTTGTGGCGAACCTTGTGGGGCAAGGCTTCTTGGACCGCGAGGATGATGGCTTCCGCATCGGAATGAAGATGGCCTACTGGGCCGCTCCGGCTACCCGGGGCCGGGAGGTGCTGGACGTCATCAGCCCATCGTTGCGCGAACTGCGTGACTTCACCGGGGAAACAGCCTGCCTTTTCCGTGCCGAGCAGCAATTCCGCGTTTGCGTAGGCATTGCCGAAACGCGCCACGCGCTGCGCCGGGAAATGCACTTGGGGGAGCTTGCCCCATTGCATGCCGGATCTGCCGGACGCGTGCTGCTGGCCTGGAAGCCCGAGCTCATGCGGCGTTTGCCGGAATCGCAGCTCGCGCCGCTGACCGATGCCACGATTACGGGCCTGGCCGCCCTGAAGAAGGCGGTGGAGCAGACCCGCGCCGATGGCTTCGCGATCACCACGGGGGAGCGTGAAAGCGGGGCCTCGGGGCTGTCCGCACCGGTCTTCGATTCCGCAGCGGGCCTCGTGGCGGCGGTGACCATCAGCGGACCCACCATGCGCATGCCGCGCGAGACCTGCCAGAGCTGGATCGAGCCGTTGCTGGATACCGCTGAACGGATGACCCGGCTGATCGGCGGACGATTCCCGGGCGAAACCCACCGGCCCT
Organism: Glutamicibacter sp.; assembly: GCF_050701915.1. Taxonomy (NCBI): domain Bacteria; kingdom Bacillati; phylum Actinomycetota; class Actinomycetes; order Micrococcales; family Micrococcaceae; genus Glutamicibacter; species Glutamicibacter sp. The sequence goes on from NZ_JBOGEG010000042.1 coordinate 16,935, forward strand.
CCGCCTAGGGCTGCACGCCCGGACCGAGGCGTACGCCACTACCAGGCAACAGCGGCACTAGAGGCTGGTGGCGCAATCCGGGGTGCCATCGGAGGGGATCACCCAGGCAAAGGCTTCTGCCTTGGAGCGCGCCCCCTGGGCAGACTTGGAGCGGTTCGGTTCGCCCAGTTCCTGCAGCAAGGATTCGGAAAGCTCGACGAGCCCGGCAAAGCGCTGCGGCGTGAGCCATGGCGGCTGGGTGGCAAACAGGATGTCTTCGCTGGAAGTATTCCCGCTTGCCCCGGGGGCGAACGGGCACCCTCCCAGGCCGCCGAGCGCGCCATCAACCAGGGCGGCTCCTGCCGAAATGGCGGCCAGCGTATTGGCAACACCCAGCCCCCAGGTATCGTGGCCGTGGAACGCTATGCGCCGCTGCGGAGTTTCGCCGCGGACCCTGGAAATGAGCGAGGCGACCTGCGCCGGAACTGCTTGGCCCAGGGTGTCGCAGATGACGATATCGCAGGTGCCCTCGGTTCGCGGGTCATTGGCGATTTCCAGCACGCGCTCGGCGGGAACCTGCCCCTCGAAAGGGCAGGTGAATGAGGTGGCCAAGCACAGCTGGATGCGCCCGCCGGCTTCCTGGGCATGGCGCACGGCTTCCGGCAGGGCGGCGAGGCTCGCATCCGTGCTGCGCCCGATATTCGCCTGGTTGTGCGAATCGGAAACAGAGAGGCAATACTGGAAGTTCCGGATGCCCGCCTTGGCTGCCTTGGCCACATGCCCCGGGGTCGCCACCCAGATCCAGCAGCGTTCCAGCTCTTCGGGGCGCAAACCCCGGGCGACATCGAGGGTATCGGCCATTGGCGGCACCAGGTCGGCGCGCGCCATAGAGCCCAGCTCGATTTCCTGGACTCCGAGCCGGATCAACTCGCGTACGGTCCTGATCTTCTCTTCGGTGCTCAATAGTTTCCCGGTCAGCTGCAGCCCGTCACGCAGCGTGACATCGCGCAACGCGGCAGCGGGGATGAATGAGTAGCTCACGCGATATTCCTTTCGCCGGCCGAGGCCTGCGCGATTTGCGCATCGGTCATTCCCAGCAATCCGCCCAGTACCTGCCCGGTATGCTCACCGAGGTCGGGGCCGAGATTCCGGATGGGCAGGGAGGTGCCTCCCATGACCGGGACAATGCCGGGGAAGCCGACACCTTGCAAGGTTTCCTCTCCGGTGGAGACATCCAGATGCTGGATCATGTTCCGGGAGATGTACTGCGGCTCGTTGGCGATGTCCTCGGCGGTGTAGATCGGTCCGGCAGGAACTCCCGCCTCCTCAAGGATTGCCAGGGCCGTGCTCGAGTCCAGGGTTGCGGCCCACTGGCTAATGGCGGCATCCAGCATCTCCCTGGCCTCCCAGCGCTGGGCATTGGTCTGCAGCAGCGGATCGGTTCCGAGCTCCGGCCTGCCGATGGCTTCCATGTAGCGGCGGTAGATCCCGTCGCCGTTGCCGGCGACAACAATGCTGGCCCCATCGGCGCAGACATACGCATTGGAGGGCGCAATGCCTTCCATGCGTCCGCCGGTGCGGGTCCGGGTTTCGCCGTAGGCGCCGTGGTCCGGGACCAGCGATTCCATCATGGAGAACATCGCCTCGTGCAGCGCCACATCGATCACCCGATGGTCCAACCCGAGTGAGGCTGTTTCTCCGCGCGTTAGTTCCCGCTGGTAGAGCGCCATCACCGCACCGAACGCGGCATACAGCCCGGCGATGGAATCGCCGATCGAAACGCCAACACGTACCGGCGCGCGATCCGGATCGCCCACCAGATTGCGGAAGCCGCTGAAAGCCTCGGCCACGGCGGCAAAGCCTGGACGCTCGGAGAGCGGGCCGGTCTGGCCGAAGGCCGAGATGCGGGTGATCACCAGGTCCGGATTCACGGCGCTGAGTTCTTCGGGACCCAGGCCCCACTTTTCCAAGGTGCCCGGGCGGAAGTTTTCCAGCAGCACATCGCAGTGCTTGACCAGATCCAGCACGGCTGCCCGGCCGGCGTCGCTGCGCAGGTCCAGGACGATGGACTTCTTGTTGCGGTTGATCGTCCGGTAGAGCATCGAGACGCTGCCCTTCTTGAGCCGCCAGTTGCGCAGCTCGTCCCCGGTTCCCGGGCGCTCTACCTTGATGACCTCGGCGCCGAAGTCCGCCAGGAGCCGGCCTGCGGTGGGCGCGGCAATGTAGTTGCCCAATTCAAGTACGCGTACACCCTTCAATGGGGCGATTTGCTCTGACATGTTCTGCCGTTCCTTTGCATTCGCGCTAAATGAAGATGTTGAGGATCATGACCATGCCAAGGGCCACGATGGACGCGACCGAGACGCCCACGCTGACGGTCTTGAGGGCGCCGCGCACGGTCTGCCCGAACAGCGACTGCAGGAGCCAGAAGGTATTCGAGGTCACGTGGACCATGAACAGCGCCCCGGAACCTGCCGCCAACGCGATGAGCACCGGGTCGATGCCCAGGCTCGGGGCGATGGGCGCCAAGAGGCTCGCCGCAGTAATTCCGGAAAGGGTCACCGAGCCAACGGCAATGTGCAGCAAGGCCGCGATGCCCCAGACCACTACCAGTGGTGCAACGGTGCTGGCCGAGAAGAACTGGCCCATGATGTCGCCCAATCCAGCCGTGGAAACCGTGGCGGCCAATGAGCCGCCGACGCCGGTCAGCAGCAGGATCTGGCCGCTTTCCTTGAAGCCGCTGGCCACGCCGCGGTCAATCGCCTTCTGGCCAATGGTGAAGCGTGCCACCGCAATGGTTCCCACCAGGCCGATGAGCAGGGCAACTACCGGATTGCCGACCAGCTGGATCCAGCTGGCTTCATAGCCGAGGATTTCGGCCAGCGCGCCGCTGGCGATGAGCAGCAAGGACACGAGCAGCGGAAGGAAGAGCAGGAACAGGGGAGCCTCCCGGCGCTGTCCGGTCTGCACCGCGGTGGCCGCGGCGGCTGTTCCGGATCCGTCGGTGCGGGCTGCATCCTTCCCGGTTCCTTCGGCGCTGTTCAGCTTGCGGGTGCCCGGCGTCGGCTCGTCTTCCGCGAGCAGCTGCTCATCGCTCGCGGCTTTCCAGAAGCCGCGGTCGAAGAAGAAGGACATGATGGCAACGGAAATCAAGACCGTCGGCACTACGACCAGCAGGCCGAAGATCAGCATCTTGCCCAGCGGGACTTCAAGCATGCCGGCCAAGGCGACGGCGCCTACGCCAGGGACCATGAGCACGATGCCGACCTCGCCGGCGATGGCCATGGCCGTGGCAATGCGCGCGGTGCCGTGCTTGCCGATTTTCGGTGCCATGCGCCGGGCCAACGGGGCCGCGATGACCAGCAGCACATCCAGGAAGATGGTCTGCAGCGCGGTGCTGACAGCCAACGCCATGGTGTACGGCAGCCGTTTGGGGCCGAAGGTGTTCAGCAGGTGCTCCACCAGGCGGCGGATGGCGCCGGTCTCATTGAGGATGGAACCCATCAGCACGCCGAAAGCCACGAGGAGTCCGACTTCCACCATGATGTCGCCGAAACCCTGCGTGATGGTTTCGATGGTCTTGGTGACCCCCAAGCCGGTGGAGAGGCCCAGGTAGAGCGAGCCAATGACCAAGGCAATGACCGGGTTGACCTTGAATCTCACGATGAGCACAACGGCGGCAAGCACGGCCACCGCGGTATTTATCAGAATCGCGATATCGGACATGTGGGATCCGTTCTAGTGGAATCGGGGAGCGGTGTGACTTAAGCCACGGCATGAGAACTCATAGTATGAGTGTCAGCTCACGATGTAAACTGTTGGCTTCTTAAGCGGGAAACCTCTGGAAATAAATCCGCAGCGAACCCTGGCGGCTTGACGCGAGGACGGGGAGCGGTGATGGGCTGGTGGACGTTTCGAGGGAAAAGAAAAATCCAGGGCGCCTGCCGAAGCCATGCCCGGAAGGCGCTCTGGATGCTCGGCCGGGATGAACCGGCTGGCGAGGACGCTGCCGGTGGCGGGCTATCGGAGCGAGCTTCAGGGTCGGAGTGCCGGTTGCCAATTCACCAGCACCGGGCTCATGTTGCGTTCTAGCCCCTTTGGTGCAGGAAAATCATGCTTATTTTAGTGGTAAATCGGTGGTAAGGTTGTGGTATCGAGAGAATCTCGGCGAGAAAGGCAAGAGGCCTGCAGATGGGAATCACAACGACGATTGGAACGGCTCACGCGGAAACGTCTCGCATGGATTTCCGCGAGATTGTGCGGAGATTGAACGCGTCCCTCGGAGCAGCAATGGTTTCGGCGATAGCGGGCGCGAAGGACCCTAAAGCAAGCTACCGCTGGCAAAAGGAGAACGGAACGGTCCCCTCGGATGCGTCCCAGGCTCGTATTCTGCTAGCTCACCGTGCGTGGATGATGGTCTCGGATGTTGATGGAGAACAGGTAGCTCGCCAATGGTTCCTCGGCGCTAATCCCTGGCTCGACGAGATTTCACCCGTCGAAGCCATTTACCAGGATCGGTTCAAGGCTGTGATCGATGCAGCCGAGGCCATGTCCTCAGGGGGGTACAACGGATAATGAACGGCACATCGGAAGAAGTGGACGGTCAGCCAAGCATTGTGCGCGAACCCCTGACTGGCTTCCGCATCGCAGCTGAAAGCTACGGTGCGATTAATCCCCCGAAGCGGGGTTACTTCTTCCCTGATGACGTCGGAGTATGGAACAGGTATGACACAACCGGCCGTACTCTGTACGCGGCGTCCACGCGCCAGGGCGCCTTTACTGAATGCCTTTACGGTTACCGGCTGGACCGTAATTCCCGGACTGCCATCGACTTCATGGCAGAACTGTTCAACATCACACAGGCAGAGGCCCATGCTTTACACATCGAGGAGCAGAAAGCGCTGGGGCACGATGAACCCGGAACGTTTCCCAGAAATTGGCGCGAAGGCCGCCGGCTCTACGAGCTGACGAGCAAGACCGACCTACTGTGGTTCGACCTGAACACAGCGCATTCGCTGGCCTATATCGACCGGAACTTTGGCTCCGAAATTGCCAATATCTGTGGTGTGAACGCCGTTGACCTATCTCACCTGCTCGGAGCAGATCGCAAACTCACCACCTTGATTTCCACGAGGTTGCGCAACTTGCGGCTCCACGATGGTAGCTTCGCGGACGGGATCCGCTTCACTTCCCGCCACGGGGTCGGTAACTGTTGGGCGTTTTGGATGAGGCGTACCGATGACGGGCTCGACAACGAACTGGTCTTCGCAAGCGAGGGCCGGAAGATACACGCAGACGATCGGGATCTGCTGAATGTCTCTGAACGGTTCAACATCCGCTTTAGCTAATCGTTGTGCAGCGTCTATTCTGCTTCTCTGTCTTCTTCTGATCGTGCAGCATGGGCCGTTAGCGTATCTGTGCTTTCTGATAGTGATCCCAGCAGTTTGTTGCACTGGTGGCCAACGTGCAGCACTAGAAAATGCTCTCACTCTCAGGGCTTTCGCGGCGGTTGCCATTGGATGCAATGTATCAATGTTCTCGGAAGTTTGGCGTGGCGCGGCAGGCTATTTCTTCTGGTGCGGGAAAGCTCGGGGAATAAACCCAAAGGAACTAGCATCGTGGACTCCGAATGAAGTGCACTGCCCTCGAACTTCGCGTGGGTAAAGAATCTGTTGGATGCTCTAATCGCAAGGCGAATCCAGGGCGCCTGCCGAAGCCATGTCCGGAAGGCACCCTGGATGCTCGAGGTCTCTACCCCTTGAGATTCGGGAAGTCGGTGTCCTTGTATTCGGCGCCTGCCGGGGCGCGTCCGCTGTGCCGGCGCTCTTCAGCCTGGCGCAGCTCCACCCGGCGGATCTTGCCCGAGATCGTCTTGGGCAGGTCCGCGAATTCAAGCCGGCGGATGCGCTTGAAGGCCGAAAGGTGCTCGCGGCAGTAGGCCAAGATCGATTCCGCCAATTCCGGTCCGGGCTCATGCCCGCCGGACGCGACGATGTAGGCCTTGGGCACGGTCAGCCGCAGCTCATCCGGTGCTGGAACTACGGCCGCTTCGGCCACGCCGGGGTGCTCAATCAGAACCGATTCGAGTTCGAAAGGGCTGATCTTGTAGTCGCTGGACTTGAAGACGTCATCGGCGCGTCCGACGTAGGTCAGGACGCCGCGTTCGTCCCGCTCGGCGATATCCCCGGTGTGGTAGACCCCGTCCCGGAAGACCTCATTGGTCTTTTCCTCGTTCTCGAAATAGCCCTTCATGAGCCCCAGCGGGCGCTTGGCGGTGACCAGGCAAATTTCACCCAGGTCGCCTTCTTCCCCGGTGGCCGGATCGCGCAGCACGATCTCGTAGCCGGGCATCGGGCGTCCCATCGCGCCGATGGTGATTGGCTCTGCCGGCGGATTGGCGATCTGCACCGTGGTTTCGGTCTGCCCGAACCCGTCGCGGATCACCTGCCCCCAGGCCTTGTGGACCTGGTCGATGACTTCTGCGTTGAGCGGCTCGCCGGCCGAGACCAGTTTCTGCGGGGGATTGGCCAGCGCACCGAGATCGGCCTGGATGAGCAGGCGCCAAACGGTCGGTGGCGCGCAGAAGCTGGTGACGTGCCGGGCATCCATCTGGTTCATCAGGGCAACTGGATCGAAGCGGTCGTAGTTGTAGATGAAGACCGTCGCTTCGGCAATCCACGGGGTGAAGAAGTTGGACCAAGCGTGCTTCGCCCAGCCAGGGGAGGCGACGTTCAGGTGAACATCGCCTGGTTCGAGGCCGATCCAGAACATCGTGCTCAAGTGCCCGACTGGATACGAGGTATGCGTATGCTCGACCAGCTTGGCCTTCGATGTTGTGCCGGAGGTGAAATAGCGCAGCAGCGTTTCATCGGCGCGGGTCGGGGTCTCCAGGGCAAAGGCCGCTTCTGCCGAGGATGACTGGGCATAGTCCAGGATGCCTTGCGGTGGCAGCCCGCCAATTTGGATCAGCGTGTAATTGCCCGGTACCGATTCGAACTTGGGGATTTCGCTCTCGTTGGTGATGACCCACTGGATATGGCCGCGGGCAATGCGGTCGCTAAGGTCGGTGGGGGTAAGCTGCGTGGTGCATGGAACCATGACCGCACCCAGCTTGATGCCCGCAAGCATCGATTCCCATAGTTCTACCTGGTTGCCCAGCATGATGGCGATCGAATCCCCGCGCTTGATGCCCTGGTCGCTGAGCCAGCGCGCGAGTTGGGTGGACCGGGTCGATAGCTCGGCCCAGGTCCGCTGGGTGCAACTGCCATCAAGTTCGGCGATGATTAGTGCTGGTTGTCCGGAACGCTGCGGATCCCGGGCGACTTGGTCGAACCAGTCGAAGCCGAAATTGAACTGCGTGAATTCCGGCCATGCGAATTCGGCGCGAGCCTGGTGGTAATCCTCCCTTAGCTCGAGGAGACGGTCACGGGCTGCTCTGAATTCTTCGGTAACGCTCACAACTAACCTTCCGTAGCTCTGGGTAAACCACCAAAACCCAAGGTGAGGTGGATCACTAGCCAATATACTTGGAAGTCCTAGTGAGTGGAAGGTCGCCGCCGATATAAAACCGGGCCGACCCTGCGCCTGTGTAAAGTCGGACTGAATCCCGGTCCTTGGCTACGCGGTGACCAAGGCCCAGTTAGCAGTCTTTCCCTGATTTCCCGTCCGAAGCGTCGCAGTTTGGCCCTGCTTTGTTCCTTGGGCCCGGCTGCTCGGATTCAGGCTGCTTTGCAGGGTGCTGCTCCTTGGAAGGCTTTTTCTTCTCTGGGTTGCGCTGCGGGGACTTGGGGGAGGAATTCTCATGCGGCTCATTTATGCCCGAGCGTCGTCCTTGGAATTCAGCTCTGGGTTCTTCCCCAGAGCCTTTTGTTCGCGGGTTTCGTCCTTTTTGGCCTTGAGGTCTTCGGCCAGATCGGTCAGGCGCCGTTCGTGCTGCACCTCTAGGGCAGCGGTTTCATCGATCTTCGCGGATAAATCCGTAAGGCCGGGGCTAAGGCGCTGTCCAGCAGAGTGGCGGCGACCGGCTGGCCTTGCCGGACAAGGGCATCGAGCGCATTGGCTGCCGTGCGGCCCAGGGTTACCGCGGTATCTGCCTGGTCCGCGAGCTCGTCGGCCTGTTCCGTTATTTGTCAACAGCGGTTTCGCTCGCGATGGCAGCAGCTGAAGCGGGTAAAAACGTGCTGTTGATTGATCTGGATCCACGAGCAGCAGAGACCAATCCTCAATAAAGTGCCCACCAGGAAATGGTGCTGGGGTATCCCATGGTTAAAGCCAGGCAGCTTTATTTGGGCCGCCCTTCTCCCGTGAAATCTGAGTATTTCCTTCGATGCCCCATGGGAACAGGGACCGGGCTGTTCTTGGAGCTAGGGTCTATCAAGACCAGCTAAAAGTGGTACCATATCTAGTACTACTAAGGAGGGGTATGGCAATCACAACCAGTGAGGCGCGCCGCGATCTTTTCGGCTTGATCGAACGAGTCAATCTTGACCATACCGAAGTGGAGATCATGTCCAAGCGCGGATCCGCGGTCCTTATGTCAAAAGATGAGTATGACTCCCTGGTGGAAACGAGCTACCTTCTGCGCTCACCCAGGAATGCGGTCCGACTGCTTACTGCGCTGGAAGCGGCGCGGGGTGGGCAAGTGTCCGAGCATGGACTTATTGATCCGTGAGCGAAAGGCTGCTGACCTGGACGGCGGTCGGCTGGGAAGACTATCTCTACTGGCAGACCCAGGATCGCAAAACGCTCAGGCGCATCAATACCTTGATTGAGGACGTGCTGCGTGGTGACCCGTTTGAGGGTATCGGCAAGCCTGAACCGTTGAAGCATGCCCTGGCTGGCGCGTGGTCACGCCGCATCGATGAAGCTAATCGACTGGTCTATATTGCCGATGATCGAGCAGTGACAATCCTGCAGGCCAGATACCATTACTGAACGGTTTCACGCCCACGGGTGCCTGGCGGGCGCGCGTTATCGCAACACTTCGCTGGGATCGTGCAGGCGATATCGGTGCTGAATAGGCCGGCCTTGGTGGATTCGGCTTGACGCTGGGCTTGGAGCACCTGTTCGTGAAACTTGTGTCCGGTTCAAACTTGACTGCGACGCCCAGGCCTTGCGCGGCAATATCGCTGTTGATGAGCAGATCGCCGCTATAGACGGCCGCGAGGGTCCGGCCCGCATGATCCGTGCGGTGCACGTCGTATTCCAAGCTAACTCTTTGTCTCGCCGGCAGTGCGTGCTCAAGGTATTCGGTAGTCTCTGGCCGAGGCACTCGACCCCTTTATCCGGGTGAATGGCTTCAGGCGTGTCGATGTTCAGCAGCTGGACTCGAGTTTCTGCGCCCGCCACCCTGATATCCACCGTGTCGCCATCGACAACCCGGATAACCGTACCGCGATTTTCCGATCCGCCGCTGCTGGCGAACACCACGGCACCGGCAGCCAGCGACCCTGCCGCCGCAAGGGAAATCCAGGCGGTCTTCGTGGTCATGGCTGCGGGGTCCTTGGTCTGCGGGCGGGGGAGCCCCAGTTTCATCCTGGGGTAAAGGTTGTATCTTCAGGTTATGCAGATGCGCCAAACTTTCAAAACAGAATTCACTGTGATCGGCTGAACATCCAAATTTCATTGAAGCATCAAGTAATTTGCGATAGGCTGGTGATCAATAAGGAATCGATGCACTTGGAAAAGGAGCTTGCCATGTCAGTACTCCAGCATGACAAACTAGCAGCCACTACCCACATGAACGCGGTCCAGCTCAAGGTCGGCGACATGAAAACCATGAGCGAGTACTACCAGAAGGCCCTGGGCCTTGAAGTGCTGGCAGAATCAGCCGAAGGCACCCGCCTGGGGCGCGGAACCCAGGAACTGGTCAACCTCCAGAACGCGCCAGGACTGCAGCTCCCATCGCGCAACGACGCGGGGCTGTTCCATACCGCGCTGCTCTTCGACACCAAGGCTGATCTGGCCGCAACGGTTTTGTCGGCGGCCCAGTTTGACCAGAGCCGTTTCGTTGGAAGCTCCGATCACCTGGTATCCGAAGCTTTCTACTTCACCGACCCGGAGGGCAACGGCATTGAACTGTACTGGGACCGCCCGCGCGATACCTGGAGCTGGAGCGGTGGCGAGGTAGCCATGGACACCATCTATCTGGATCCGAATAAATTCCTCAATACCCACCTGACCGAACAGGCCATCGCCGAACAGCGCAAGGCGGCTGCCGATATAGGGCACGTGCACCTGCAGGTGGGCGACGTCGCAACCGCCCACCAGTTCTACGTCAACACCCTGGGCTTTGACGAAACCACCACCCTGGGCGAACAGGCACTGTTCGTATCGGCCGGCGGATACCACCACCATATGGCCATGAACGTCTGGAACTCGCGCGGAGCCGGCCCACGCAAGGACACCCTGGGCCTGGGCGAAGTGCTGATCAACGTTCCGACCGAAGAAGAAGTAGGCAAGCTGGCCGAGCGTCTGTCATACGCCAAGGTGGAAAACCATCACACCGGAGCCGAACTTCGCTTCAGGGACCCGTGGAACAACGAACTGCGCGTAGCCGTGGGCTAGCCCGGATCCGATGCCCTATGGCTTCATTGCCCCTGGGCGCTCGCCGAA
>NZ_JBOGEG010000043.1:0-27090 GCF_050701915.1 Glutamicibacter sp.
GCGCCGCCCCTTCGGGCGGCGCCTGCCTGTTTCAACTCGGGAGGACTACTTAGTCAGCAGTTCCAGAGCCTTGTTCAGCGTTGCGCTAGCGCGCAATACCGCCGAGGTGACTAGTTCCAAGATCGGAAATAGGTCGGTCAGGTAGTCACTCAGCACGAAACAGGTTATCTGCCGCATTAAATTCATTGATCGCCGCTCTTTGTCATGAGTGGCGATCAATTGGTTCGATTCGATGATCAAGCTCCAAATGCTTAAGGGCCCAGACTGCGGATAAGTTTGGTTCAGGTTACCTGTGTCCGCGATGGGCACCAGCATGCCCCTTGACCCGAATGCACGGTGTTTTCAGCTTGGGCATGATTGCCCCGCATCTGGGCTCGCGCCTACTCGCCAAGATGCGGTCTGGTCGAGTGCTTGTTGCGATGCGCCCAAGAGCTGCTGCAATGGCAGCTTCGTGGTTCACTTCGCCGTTTACCCATGCCGCTGACATGGCAACGACAATTTCGTCCTTCGACAGTATTCTGGCGAAATCCTCGTCGAGCGCCCCTGCAGCAACAGCCGATTTAATGAGCCCTTCAGGAGCCGGTTCCTCCTTATAGTCCCAATCTTCCAAACCGACACGTGCCTTGGTGTCATCGATCAGCGTCAGCGCATCCCAGATCTGGGTTTGTTCTGCTTCGCTGAGTTTGCCGGATTGAATCAGGTCGTGCGCGTAAACATACACCTCATCGTCACGTCGATGACCGATTGTTATGACTTCAATCAGGCCAACGCCTTCACGCACGCTCACCCTATATATGATGCGGAACTCTCTTTGCGCCGCCTCAACCGTGTTGAAGCCGACCAAGTTTGTCTTGTTCTGATGTGAAAGAGGGTGCTTGCCCTGTGGAGCAGCGAACAGCGAAACGATCGTGTCCATCACGTTTTCCCGCTGCGGGGCAACAACGTTTTCGATCAGCCAGTCAATGCTTTCTTCGGTGAATACAACTTCAGCTTGCTGTTGTGGTAGCTCATCAATCGGAGGCAAAGAGCTTCTCCCGAGCCTGATCCGTCGTCAACATTGCCGAACGGTCAGCGACGAGGTTGGCCGCCATGCTCAGCACCTTCAACTCAACTTCGCGTAGAAGCCGGCGCTGTTCATCACGTTCGGCGGCGCTCATGACAACTGCAACAGGCTTTCCGTGGCTCGTCAAAGTCACCGGGCGTTCCTGAGCCTGAGTCGTAATGAATCCTATTCCTTTGCGTGCTGCCACAGTAGAAGAGATTCTTAGAGGATGAGTCGTTGCCATGACACCATGTTAGCAATAAATACATATTAATACATAGAGTATCAACAATGGTGTCATTTGACTCATAGCATATTAACGCCGCCGGCCCCAATCCTCGATGAGGATTGGGGCCGGCGGACTGGGATCTAAGAGACTACTTGGTCAGCAGTTCCAGAGCCTTGTTCAGCGTTGCGCTTGGGCGCATGATTGCTGCAGTCTTGGCTTCGTCTGGGCGGTAGTAGCCAGCGATGTCTACTGCCTTGCCCTGGACCTCGGCCAATTCGGCAACGATGGCTTCTTCGTTCTCGCTCAGTGCCTTGGCTACTGCGGAGAAGGCCTGTGCCAGTTCTGCGTCCTTGTCCTGCTTGGCCAGTTCTTCAGCCCAGAACTTAGCCAGGTAGAAGTGGCTGCCGCGGTTATCCAGCTCGCCGACCTTGCGCTTTGGCGACTTGTCTTCCATCAGGAAGGTGCCGGTCGCAGCATCGAGGGTGTCGGCCAGAACCTGGGCACGAGCGTTGCCGTAGTTCGCGGCCAGGTGCTCGAAGGAAGCGCCCAGGGCCATGAACTCGCCCAGCGAATCCCAGCGCAGGTGGTTTTCGTTCACCAGCTGCTGCACGTGCTTCGGAGCCGAACCACCGGCACCGGTCTCGAACAGTCCGCCGCCAGCCAGCAGTGGAACGATCGAGAGCATCTTGGCCGAGGTGCCCAATTCCAGGATCGGGAACAGGTCGGTCAGGTAGTCGCGCAGCACGTTGCCGGTCACCGAGATGGTGTCCTCGCCCTTGCGGATGCGATCGATCGAGTACTTGGTAGCCTCGATTGGGGACAGGATCTTGATGGTCAGGCCCTCGGTGTCGTGGTCCTTGAGGTACTCGTTGACCTTGCTGATCAGCACGGCGTCGTGGGCGCGCTTCTCGTCCAGCCAGAAGACCGCAGGGGTCTGCGAAGCGCGGGCGCGGTTCACGGCCAGCTTCACCCAGTCGCGGATGGCTACGTCCTTGGCCTGGCATGCACGCCAGATGTCACCGGTGAAGACCTGGTGCTCGATGAGCACGGTGTCGTTCTCGTCGACAATCTGCACATGGCCGTTGCCGGCAATTTCGAAGGTCTTGTCGTGGGAGCCGTATTCTTCGGCCTTCTGTGCCATCAGGCCGACGTTTGGCACGGTGCCCATGGTGGTTGGGTCGAAGGCGCCGTTGGCACGGCAGTCGTCGATGGCAACCTGGTAGATGCCTGCGTAGGAGGAATCCGGCAGTACAGCCAGGGTGTCTGCGGTGTTGCCCTTGGCATCCCACATCTTGCCGCCCAGGCGGATCATTGCCGGCATCGAAGCGTCAACGATCACGTCCGATGGAACGTGCAGGTTGGTGATGCCCTTGTCGGAATCGACCATGGCAACTTCCGGGCCCTCTTCCAGGCCCTTGGCGATCAGCTTCTCCACGCCGGCGCGGACCTCGTCGGACAGTTCGTCCAGGCCGCCGATGATGGCTGCCAGGCCGTTGTTCGGGTTCAGGCCGGCTGCTGCCAGCTCGTCGCCGTAGGTGTCGAACAGCTCGGAGAAGTAGGCCTTGACCACGTGGCCGAAGATGATCGGGTCCGAAACCTTCATCATGGTGGCCTTCAGGTGCGCCGAGAACAGCACGCCTTCTTCCTTGGCGCGGGCTACGGAGTTCTTCAGGAACTCGGAGAGCGCTGCGGCGTGCATGACGGTGCCGTCGATGACTTCGCCGGCCAGCACGTCGAATGGCTTCTTCAGGACCTTGACTTCGCCGTCTTCGCCGACGAAGCGGATCGAGATCTTCTTGTCCGCGTCGATGACGACGGACTTCTCGTTGGCTGCGAAGTCGTCAACGCCCATGGTGGCGACGTTGGTCTTCGAATCAGCGGACCATTCGCCCATGGAGTGCGGGTACTTGCGGGCGTAGTTCTTCACACTCAGCGGTGCACGGCGGTCCGAGTTGCCTTCGCGCAGCACTGGGTTCACTGCCGAACCCTTGATCTTGTCGTAGCGGGCGCGGATGTCGGTCTCTTCATCCGAGCTCGGGTTGTCTGGGTAGTCAGGCAGTGCGTAACCGGCGGCCTGCAGCTCGGCGACAGCAGCCTTCAGCTGCGGGATCGAAGCCGAGATGTTCGGCAGCTTGATGATGTTGGCCTCTGGGGTCTTGGCCAGTTCGCCAAGTTCTGCCAAAGCATCGGAAATGCGCTGTTCTTCGGTCACATAGTCCGGGAAGGTAGCGATAATGCGACCGGCCAGCGAGATGTCGCGGGTCTCAAGTTCCACACCAGCGGTCGAGGCGAAGGCCTCCACGATTGGCAGGAACGAGTGGGTCGCCAGCATCGGCGCTTCATCGGTATGGGTGTAAATAATCTTTGCCATAGGTGTGGCGTCTCCCTGAACGTCGTGTGGAAGCGGGGTTATCCGCCCTGAACTCAACGTTCCAAATCTACCTGATTTTGGCCAGCACCACACTTTCCGGCCAACAGAAATATGCGCGGCAATCCCTGATATTCGCCGAAATGCCGGGCTGGACAGAGCGCAAGTAGTTCGTCACATTTAAGTTAATCAGCGATAACTCAACAGAGTTATTCGCTATTCGGCTCTTCCGCCGGCCAGCGCTTCGAGATTCGCCATGGCCTCATCGAAGAGCTCAACTGGATCTGCAGGCTCCCCGGCCTGCTCCGCCTGGCCGAAGCACTGCCAGGCCACGCGCCAGAGGACAGCCAGGGTTTCGCCGATCATCAGGGCAGGCATGGCCGGCAGCAGGCCGCGACGGCGCAGCTCTTGCGCGGTGGCTGCCGAGAAGGCTTGCTCCTGCCGGGTGATGGCCAGCAGGAGTTTCGGCTCGATGACAATCAACCGGGAAATGCGGCGGTATTCGCTGGCACGGATCTCCGCGACCAGGATCCTGCGGCATTCGCCGGCGAGCAGGCGGAAGATCTGCGCACTCGTGGACCCGGGAGCAATCTCGCATCCGGCCACAGCGTCGATCAGCTCATGCTGGGCGGGCACGATGGCCGCTTCCCTGGAGTCGCAATAGCGGAAGAACGTCCGTTCGGAAATGCCGGCCCGGGCGGCAATCTGCCCCACGGTCACCGAGTCCAGGCCGTGGGATTCCACCAGGTCCAGGGCCGCTGCGTGAATTGCCTGGAGGGTAGCCGCCTTGCGCTCCTCCCGAATCCCCATGGTGCTCTCCAATGCTCAAAGGCCGCCCGTGCCGCGCAGGCTACGTCCACCGAATTTGTTTCCTGTCACAGTCTGACAGATTCGCTTCCGAAAAAGTGGCAGAGTGTGACAGTATTTAGCGGTTGGCACCCCAGAGGAAGAAGAATCCATGACGACAAAACCCGCTGCAACCAGCGCAAAGCCAGGAGCCGCGCCCGCCGGGCAGCCCACCGGCAAAGCCCTGACCGGCATCATCGCCTCCCTGGCTCTGGCCGCGTTCATGATGATCCTGAACGAAACCGTGCTCACCGTGGCACTGCCCGGCATCATGCAGGATCTGTCCATTTCGGCATCCACCGGACAATGGCTCACCACCGGATTCCTTCTGACCCTGTCGGTAGTCATCCCCACCACCGGCTATCTGCTGCAGCGCTTCGCGCACCGGTCGCTGTTCTTCTTCGCGATCCTCAGCTTCATCCTGGGCACCGCCATCGCAGTTCTGGCGCCGAGCTTCGCCTTCTTGCTGCTGGCGCGCATCATCCAGGCCGTTGGCACGGCCATCATCCTGCCCCTGCTGATGACCACCACCTTGGCTCTGGTGCCTGTCCACCAGCGCGGCACCGTCATGGGGCTGAACTCGATCGTCATCGGCGTGGGCCCGGCCATCGGCCCGACCGCTTCGGGTGCCGTCGTGCACGCCTTGGACTGGCACTACATCTTTATCCTGATGCTGCCGATCGCCGTGGCGGTCTTGGTACTGGGCGCCATCTTCTTCAAGATCCCTTCCACCGCACGCAAGATCAAGGTGGATTCCGCTTCGGTCCTGCTATCCGCCTTGGCTTTCGGGTTCCTGGTGTACGGCATTTCCAGCATCGAGCATGCCGCAGATAACTCCGCGATGATGATCGCCAGCTTCGCCATCGGCCTGGTGGCCCTGGCCCTGTTCATCATCCGCCAGGTCAAATTGGCCGCCAGCGGCCGTGAACTGCTGAATCTGGCCCCGTTTGCCTCGCGCAGCTTCAGCTTCGCGATAGCGATGATCATGATCGCCTTCGGCACCCTGCTCGGTTCGCTGATGATCGTGCCGATCCTGCTGGAATCCGGCCAGGGCATCGACTCGCTGCAGATCGGCATCATGCTGCTTCCCGGCGGGCTGGCCCAGGCCATCGCCTCGCCGATTTTCGGGCGGATCTACGACAAGCGCGGACCGCGCCCGGTGCTGATCCCCGGCGCCGTGCTCCTGGCCGCCGGGCAGTGGATGTACACCACTATCACCGTGCAGACCGAGTTGTGGATGTTCATGCTCTGCCATATCGTCTTCTCGATCGGCTTGGCCCTGCTGATGACCGGCTTGATGTCCTCCGCGATGGCTTCGGTAGATCCTCGGCTGTTCGGCCACGGTTCGGCAATCTTCAATACAGCGCAGCAGCTGGGCGGAGCCATCGGCACCACGATCTTCGTGACCGTGATGTCGCTGCTCTCCGAGGTCCAGCTGGATGCAGGGTCCGAGTTGGCTCAGGCCTTGTTCTCCGGCGCGCACATCTCGTTCATCGTCGGCGCAGTGCTGGCCACGTTCGGCATCGTTTTCGCCTTCATGATCAAGGGCGAGAAGCCGCACGCTAATCACTGAAGCAATGCTCCGGCGATGCTGGCCCTGAAAGCTCGGATTCGCCCGGGCGCTGGTGTCCGGGAAAGCGACAAGTGCCCTAGATACTTACAGTATCCAGCCCGCGTGGAGGAATTCCTGGTGGAATTCCTCCGCTCGGGCTTCATTTGTCCTTGGAGGCACCCCGGGCTGTCGGCCGCTTCCTTGTCCGTTGGGTTCTGGGCAGTTGCATGGCTACGGCGACCTCATAAGTTCCCCAAACGCGAGGCTGGCCACGAAACCGCCTGGTCCGCGATTCACGTTGGGAAGCACGGAGTTGCCTAGGCGCTTCTACTGGGCACCGGAACAGGGAACCAGTTACCACCTACGTCATATTCTGCTTCCGACATTCGACGGCCACATCCTTCGCACACCTGGGTGAATACTGCCACGGACACCGCCCGATTCCGCACTGTTTATTGGCGAGCAGCGGCAGGTCATTGGTCGTTTTCCAGCTCATTTATCCCAACAGCTAAGTAAATTTTCATTGATCCTCAGAGATCATGAGATGCAGATAAACTCTCAGGCATAGCACTTCTCCCCCGTGTAGTCCTATGCGAGGTGTATATAAATCTGAGTTGGAGACGAGTAATGGGATCAAATAATCCGCTAATCACCCGCACCACAATAGGAATAGCCGCCTTAGCGCTTGTCTCGCCATTATTATTTACTGCTTGCACAGAAGCTCCAGTTGAGCCATCAGCTAGCAGTTCGGCAACAACGACAATTCGGGAGAGCCCCGAAGAGTCAGCCGATGTCCAGGAGCTTAAATCGGTCTATGAATCCTTTGATCCTGCTCAGCTCACCGAACTGACCAAGCAACGCCACGAAGAATCATCCGATTCCAACCTGGTTTTTGTCACTGAAGGATTGATTGAGCCAGATAGTGAGTTGAGCGTTCCGAAGATTCCTGGTGCGAACAAGAAGTCCCTACTCGTTTCCTACATGTGCCGTTCTTCCGCTGAACAAGACGCTCGATGGCGCGTTGACTTCCGTGCAGATTCCAAACCTCTGAAATCAGGCGTTCAGTCGGGGTCTTGCAATACGAATTCACTGGAAATGTTCATCACGAGAACGCTAACTCCGGCAGAGTTACCCGAAGCATTGGAAGCGACGGGGAATGCTGAGCTCGCTGTGTCTATTTTCGAGATTGAGGAAACCAGTTGAGGCCATGCCACAGAATTCCTGCAGTGGGAGCATCAGCTCTGCGGTGAGCAGGAACTGGTCCTCAAGCAGCGACCGCGGCTTGGGCGCAACTAAATTCTTGAGAAGTTGGTTTTAGGGTGCCGCTACCCCTTGTCCGGCCCTCGGACCGTGCCGAGAACCGATCCACGTTCTGCCTGGTGCAGCCTTCTCGCCTCGCCTGCAAGGTGATAGCTTGAAGGCCAATCAGGGAAAACCAGAAGCCTTGGTCTTCCTCATTCCCGGGTCACCGGGCAGCCAGACAGGGGACACAACATGGCAATATTGCCGGAAACCGATATGAGCGATCTGGCCATTGCCTCGCGGGCAGTGCTCAGGCCGATCTCCCGGATTGCCGAGGCGGCCGGAATCCCGCAGGACGCGCTGGAGCCCTACGGCAAGTACAAGGCCAAAATTGATCCTGCCCTGCTGCCGGCCAACGGAAGCCGGCCCGGAAAAGTCGTCCTGGTCAGCGGCATGTCCCCGACGCCGGCGGGGGAAGGCAAATCCACCATGGTGGTGGGCCTGGGCGACGCGCTGGCTGCCACCGGGACCAAGACCATCATCGCGCTGCGCGAGCCCTCAGTCGGCCCGAGCTTCGGGATGAAGGGCGGAGCCACCGGTGGAGGCCAGTCCCAGGTGCTGCCCATGGATGAAATCAACCTGCATTTCACCGGGGACTTCCACGCGATCACCAGCGCCAACAACCTGCTCATGGCGTTGATCGACAACCACCTGCAGCAGGGCAATGCGCTGGGCATCGATCCGCGGCGCATTACTTTCAAGCGCGTGATGGACATGAACGACCGCTCGTTGCGCAATATCGTCATCGGACTGGGCGGGCCAGCCGATGGAATGCCACGGGATGCAGGTTTCGAGATCACGGCGGCTTCCGAAGTGATGGCGGTCTTCTGCCTGGCCACCGGGTTGGCGGACCTGCGCGCCAGGCTCGGCCGCATGACCTTGGGCTACACCTATGCCAAGGCGCCGGTCACCGTCGATGATTTGGGTGCTGCTGGAGCGATGACGCTATTGCTCAAGGATGCGCTCAAACCCAACCTGGTGCAGAGCATTGGCGGCACCCCCGCGCTGATCCATGGCGGCCCGTTCGCCAATATCGCGCACGGCTGCAATTCGGCCATCGCCACGAACACCGCGCGCACGCTAGCCGACGTCGTGGTGACCGAGGCCGGGTTCGGCACGGATCTGGGCGCCGAGAAGTTCATGGACATCAAGGCCCGCTATGCCGGATGCCCGCCTGCCACCGTGGTGGTGGTCGCCACGATCCGCGCCCTGAAAATGCATGGCGGGGTACCCAAGGACCAGCTGGATCAGCAGAACACCGAGGCCGTGAACGCAGGCCTGGCCAATTTGGCCCGGCACGTGGGGATTGTGCGCAAATTCGGTGTCGAACCGGTGATAGGCGTCAACCGGTTCACCGCCGATACGGAAGCCGAGCTCCAGGTGGTCACCCAGTGGGCGGCAGCCAACGGCATTGCCTGTGCCGTGGCTGATGTCTGGGGCCAAGGCGGTGCCGGGACCCAGGAATTGGCTCGCGTGGTGCTGCGCGCCATCGATGCGCCCAATAATTTCGCCCCGCTCTACGCACTGGAACTTCCCGTTGAACAGAAGATCCTGCGGTTGGTCCAGGAAATCTACGGCGGCGCCGGGGTCGACTACTCGCCACGAGCGAAGCGGATGCTGGAGCAGATCCACGCCAACGGGTGGGAGGATCTTCCGGTATGCATTGCCAAAACCCAGTACTCCTTCTCAGATGACCCGCAGCTGCTGGGCTCCGCCGAAGGATTCACCTTGCAGATCCGGGAAATCATTCCGAAAACCGGTGCCGGCTTCATCGTCGCCATCACCGGTGCGCTCACCACGATGCCGGGGCTTCCGAAGGTGCCTGCGGCGATGCACATGGATGTCGATGAGCAGGGCCATGCCGTGGGCTTGTCCTAGGATCGCGGTGTCAGCCTGGCTGCTGATTGCGATTCCACGGCGGGCGAACATGATAGTTCGCTGAATCCTCCGGAGTTTGCATGCAATCACCGCTAGGCTGTGGGCAAGCAGCAATTATTAGCTGGCTTGAGAAAATCCAGTACTGATGAAGGGAAGGAATCATGGCAGCGGAACATCACGACGAAACCACTGGTCCGGACAAGTCGCCGAATCCCCACGGCAAGAACACCGAGGTACCAGATCCAGACGAGGCGCAGAACGCGCCGATTCCCTTTGGACATGAAGAAGATGGCGACAACGAAGACTGATAGCAGCCGCCGTTGACGCATAACGCAGGCCCGGGGCCGGAATTCCGCGTGAATTCCCGCCCCGGGCTTTGCCGTTGCCTGAGCCGATCCAGGCAGTCAGCCACCGGGTGAGAGCGCTTGCCAAGACTTCCTCCCCTGGGATTGTTGAACAATTGGGAAAAGTAGGGCATTCTTTTACCAAGGCATTTTCACGAGACGGGGATCACAATGGCATTCATCGACCTGAACTCAGACGTAGGCGAGTCGTTCGGCAACTGGAAGATGGGCGATGACGCCGCCATCTTCACCTCCGTTTCCTCAGCCAACGTCGCCTGCGGCTTCCATGCCGGAGACCCCAGCACCATCGCCCAGACCTGCCGCGATGCCGTCAGCGCCAATGTCACCATCGGAGCCCACGTCGGCTATCGCGACTTAGCCGGATTCGGCCGCCGCTTCCTGGACTGCTCGGCCACCGAACTGGCCGACGACGTGCTCTACCAGCTCGGCGCCCTGCAGGCATTGGCCCGCAGCGCCGGCAGCGAGATCAAATACGTCAAGCCGCACGGCGCCCTGTACAACACGATCGTGCACCATGAGGTCCACGCCCAGGCCGTCATCGACGCCATCAAGGCCTTCGGCACCGACCTGCCGGTCCTGCTGCTGCCCGGATCCCTGGCACTGCAGAAAGCCGAAGCCGCCGGGCTGCGCGGCGTGGCTGAAGCCTTCGCCGACCGCAACTACACCCCGCAAGGCACCTTGGTCTCCCGCCGCGAAGCCAACGCGGTGCTGCATGACCCCGAGCAGGTCGCCGCGAACATGGTCCGGCTGGCCACCGAAGGAACCATCGTTGCCGTCGACGGCAGCACCATCAAGATGCCCGCGGAAAGCATCTGCCTGCACGGCGACACCGCCGGTGCCGTCGCCATGGCCAGCGCCGTGCGCGCCGGACTTGAAAACGCCGGAGTGCAGATTCGGAGCTTCGCGTGAGCATCCGCGCTATCCACCACGCCGGCTCCCACGACCTGCTCGTCGACCTCGACTCTCTGGATGCGGTGCTCGCACTGAACGCCGCCTTGGAAGCGTCCCCCTTGGAGGGCCAACGCGACCTGCTGGCCGCGGCACAAACCGTGCTGCTCAAATTCTCCAATGCCGAACAAGCCCAGCGTGCCCGCACCCTGCTGCCGACCTTGGCTTTCGGCACGGCCGCTGAAACCATCGGCAAGGTCGTTGACGTTCCCGTGCACTACGACGGCGAAGACCTCGCTGCCGTCGCCGAGCTGACCGGGCTGAGCATTGATGCGGTCATCACCGCGCACAGCACCCAGTCCTGGCGTGCGGTGTTCGGCGGCTTCGCCCCGGGCTTCGCCTACCTGCTTGGCCAGAACCAGCAGCTGAACGTGCCGCGCCGCGAAACACCGCGCACCAAGGTGCCAGCCGGTGCTGTCGCGCTCGCCGGCGAGTACTCGGCCGTCTACCCGCGCCAGTCCCCCGGAGGCTGGCAGCTGATCGGGCATACCGACGTGCAGATGTGGGACCTGGAGCGCGAGAACCCGGCACTGATCCGCCCGCAGGACACCGTGAAGTTCACCCCTGCCATGCAGAAGATCGCGGTGCGCGAAACCCCCGCGTCCGCGCCAGTACAGCCCGCCGCGGACGGAAGCAGCGCACTGCGCATCATCGATTCCGGCCTGCAGTCGCTCTTGCAGGATGCCGGGCGCATCGGCTACGGCAATCTCGGCGTCGGCGTGGCCGGCGCGGCTGACCCAGCAGCCTTCCACCAGGCCAACCGCCTGGTGGGCAACCCGGTCAACCACGCAGTCATCGAGAACCTGGGCAGCCGCATCACGCTCGAAGCCGAGCAGGACCAGGTGCTGGCCCATACGGGCGCCGAAGCCGACCTGTGGATCACCCCGGCCGCCGACGATGAAGTGCGCACCGAACGCCAGGTCGCGGGCAATATGCCCTTCGCCCTGCTGCACGGCGAGCGCCTCACGGTCACCTCGGGCGGCCGCGGGTTGCGCAGCTATCTGGCGGTGCGCGGGCGGATCGGGCTTGAACCGGTCCTCGGCTCGCTGTCCACCGACACCCTCTCCGGGGTGGGCCCGGCACCGTTGGCATCCGGTGACGTGCTTCCGGTGCAGCGCCCGCGCATCGGGCACATCGTCGGCAATTCCCTGCCCAGCACGCTTCCGGTCCACGATGCCCACGGCGTGTACACGCTGCGGGTGCTGGCCGGCCCGCGCGCCGACTGGTTCGGCCCGGCAGGCCTGGCCCAGCTGACCGGCCAGGTGTGGGAAGCGACCAGCGAGTCCAACCGCGTTGGCGTGCGCCTGGGCACCGGCGCGCAACCGCTGCAGCGCATCCGCGCAGGCGAGCTGGCCAGCGAAGGCGTGGCCCGAGGCTCGTTGCAGGTCCCGCCCTCCGGCTTGCCAGTACTGTTCCTCGCCGATCATCCGGTGACCGGCGGTTATCCGGTGATCGCCACCGTCATCGCCGAAGACTTGAGCGCAGCCGCGCAGCTTCCCCCGGGAAGCAGCATTCGATTCGTCCTCCATCCCGCTGCCGGCCAACCGGCCGCTGAAGCCTAAGGATTGTCATGAAAAAAGTTCTCATCGCCAACCGAGGCGAAATCGCGGTCCGCATTGCCCGGGCAGCCACCGACGCGAACATCGCTTCGGTCGCCATCTACTCGGATCCGGATGCCGACGCGCTGCACGTGCGCCGCGCCGATGAAGCGTACCCGCTGCATGGTTCCACCGGCGCCGAGACCTACCTGAACATCGAGAAGATCATCCAGGTCGCCAAGCGCTCCGGTGCCGATGCGGTGCACCCGGGCTACGGCTTCCTTTCGGAGAATGCCAGCTTCGCCCAGGCCGTCATCGATGCGGGCATGAGCTGGATCGGTCCTTCGCCTGAAGCCATCGAAGCCCTGGGCAACAAGGTCACCGCGCGCCAGATCGCGGTCCGCGCCGGCGCTCCGCTGGCCCCGGGCACCGACGGACCGGTCAAGGATGCCGCCGAAGTGCGCGCCTTCGCCGAGGAATACGGTGTGCCGGTGGCCATCAAGGCTGCCTTCGGCGGCGGCGGACGCGGCATCAAGATCGCCCACTCGATGGATGACATCGCCGAGTCCTTCGAATCCGCCACCCGCGAAGCCACCGTGGCCTTCGGCCGCGGCGAATGCTTCGTAGAGCGTTTCCTGTCCAAGCCGCGCCACGTCGAAGCCCAGGTGCTCGCCGACACCCACGGCAACGTCGTGGTCATCGGCACCCGCGACTGCTCGCTGCAGCGCCGCCACCAGAAGCTCGTCGAAGAAGCCCCTGCACCATTCTTGAGCGACGAGCAGCGCACCCGCATCCACGAATCGGCGCGCGCCATCTGCAAGGAAGCGGGCTATGTGGGCGCCGGTACCGTGGAGTACCTGGTGGCCCAGGACGGGCTGATCTCCTTCCTGGAAGTGAACACCCGCCTGCAGGTGGAGCACCCGATCACCGAGGAAACCGCCGGCGTGGATCTGGTTGCCGAGCAGTTCCGCATTGCCGATGGGCTGCCGCTATCGCTGAGCGAAGACCCGAAGCCAACCGGCCACGCCTTCGAATTCCGCATCAACGCGGAGGATCCGGCCCGCGGCTTCCTTCCAGCACCGGGCACCATCGAACGCTTCGAGGCTCCCACCGGTGCCGGGGTGCGCGTGGATACCGGTGTGCGCAGCGGATCGATCATTCCGCCGTTCTACGATTCGATGATCGCGAAGCTGATTGTGCGCGGCGCGGACCGCGACCAGGCCTTGCGCCGGGCCCGTCTGGCACTGGAAGAAATCAACATCGCCGGGGTCCCCACGGTACTGCCCTTCCACCGCAGCATCATCAATCATGAGGCGTTCACCGGCCAGTGTCTGGGCGTGTACACCACCTGGATCGAGGACGAGTTCCTCAACGAGGTGGAAGGCAGCGATGACATGGATCTGGACCAGCGCGACACCAGCCGCGAAACGATCACCATCGAACTCGATGGCAAGGCCGTGCAGCTGGGACTGCCAGCGGCGATGACCAATGCGCTGCGCAGCTCCTCGGGCGCTGGAGCGGCTGCCGCCGCGCAGGGCGAAGAGGCTGGCGAACAAGATGCCTCCGCGGTGCAGAGCAGCATGGACGGCAACCTGGTGCGCTTCACCGTGGAAGACGGGCAAAGCGTGGAAGCCGGCCAGAGCGTGGCCATTATCGAGGCGATGAAGATGGAATCCCCTGTTACCGCACACCGTGCCGGAATATTCACTGCGGCCAGCATCAGCGTGGGTACCGGAGTTCGTCGCGGCGATACCTTGGGCACAATCAATTAGCATCGCCGCCCTGGCGGATAAAACCGCAGGGCAGATGGGATAAATTGGAAGCATGGATGCCACCAGCACTACCGCCGCCCGCCCAGCTAAAGCACCGCACGCGCATAGCGGCGTGTGGGCTGCCGATGAGCTGCGCCGGCGTATTGCCGAAGGCGAACTGCTGCCTGGCGACAAGCTCTCCGAACAGGCCTTGGCCGAATCCCTGGGGCTTTCGCGCAATACCCTGCGCGAAAGCTTCACCCTGCTCAACAGCGAACTGATCATCACCCGCATCCCCAACCGCGGGGTCTTTGTCGCCTCCCCTGACGCCGATGACGTGCGTGAAATCTATGCGGTCCGCCGGACCATCGAGCCGGCATGCCTGGCCTGGGGCCCGGAGCTGGACCTGGAAGCGCTGGAGCGGATCATCGCCCAGGCGCGGGCCGGGCTCGCGGTCGGCGACGTGGCGCGCATGGCCAGCGCCAACCAGGACTTCCACAAGCAGCTGGTGCGTTCCTCGCACAGCGCGCTTCTCCAGGAGCTCATGGGTCGGGTGCTGGCTCGCATGCGCCTGGTCTTCCATGCCATGAGCGATGCCCCGGATTTCCATTCGCACTATGTAGAGCGCAATGCCACCTTGCTCGCGCTATTGCGCGATGGCAAGCGGATGGAAGCTGCCGAAACCCTGCGCAGCTACCTCGATACCGCTGAAGCCGAATTGCTCAGCCATATTCACCAGCGTTCTTCCTGAGCTTCAGCCAAGGCACCAGCAAGGCCAATTTGCCTGCGATGTTCATCTCACCGCGTCCATGGCCACCGGCACGGTGCGTTGAGGCCGGGAATTAGCCCCATCGGCTTGGGCCAGCAGGGTTCCGAACTGGAACATGCGCTCTCCTGCCCCGCCAGTTCAGCTTTTTGACGCGCCTTTGTGCAGTCGACGCTCCCTGGGCTCCTGCAGCATCCCTTCCCTGCAAGGCCCCAGCGCGACCTGAATCGCAGAAATGAGCGCCGCGCACTTTCCAAGAAGGCGCATAGATAGCCACCGTATGGTTTAACGAATACCTTGCCGGTTCCGGGGCCTTATCCTCGCAAGCGGTGCATCCGTTCCCTGCTTGGAAGGCCATCGCCCGTGAAATTGCCTGTCGCTGAATTGCACGTCCACTTGGAAGGAACCCTGGAGCCGGAAATGATCATGGCCCTGGCCAAGAAGAATTCCATCGAATTGCCCTACGCGTCCATCGAAGAACTGCGTGCCCAATACCAGTTCACCAACCTGCAGTCCTTCCTGGACTTGTTCTATGCGAACATGGCCGTGCTGCGCACCGCGCAGGACTTCCGCGAGATCACCGTCGCGTACCTGCAGCGGGCCCACGACTCAGGCGTACGCCACGTCGAGCTTTTCTTCGATCCGCAGGCCCACATCGGCGGTGCCCTGGACCTGCGCGAAGTCATCGCAGGGATCCGTGCAGGCTTGGCCGACGGACTGGAACGCTGGGAGTTGTCCAGCAAGCTCATCGCCTGCTTCTGGCGCCATGCCCCGGCTTCCGAAGCCATGGAGCTGATGAAGGTGCTGGTTGAGCAGAAGCATGACATCGATGGCATCGGCTTGGATTCCTCGGAGGTCGGTTTCCCGCCGGAGCTGTTCACCGAAGTCTTCGACTACGCCCGGGCCCACGGGCTGCATGTGGTGGCGCATGCGGGCGAAGAAGGCCCCGCCGCGTACATCTGGCAGGCCCTGGACCTGCTCAAGGTCCAGCGCGTCGACCACGGCATCCGGAGCTTGGATGATCCGCAGCTGGTGCAGCGCCTGGTCGATGAGCAGATGCCGCTGACTGTCTGCCCGCTGTCCAACATCCGTTTGCGTGCGGTGGACACCATGGCTGAATACCCCCTGCCGCAGATGCTTGCCAAGGGCCTGAAGGTCTCGGTGCACTCCGATGACCCGGCCTACTTCGGCGGCTACATGGATGCCAACTTCGATGCCTTGATGGAGCAATTCAGCTTCAGCTCCGAGCAGCTGGCCACCTTGGCGAAGAACTCTTTCGAATCCTCGTTCCTGGATGAGCAGTCCAGGCGGGCGCTTGTCGCAGAAGTCCAGGCTTGGGCCGAGCAGCAAAAATAGCGCTCCGCCATTAAATAAGGAACGCGGCGGCCTTTTGGGGGATGGCCGCCGCGTTCAGCTTTCGGGATCAGGGAACCTGGTATTCGGTATCCCTGATGTCGGTGATGAGCATATGCCCCGGAGCGTGGCCGATGGCCAATGCCGGGCGTGATTCCATGACTGCTGCCTGCGGGGTCACCCCGCACGCCCAGAACACCGGGATACTCCCTTCCGGGATTTGCACGGCGTCCCCGAAGTCAGGGGCCGCCAGATCCTCGATGCCCAGTTCCCCTGGATTGCCGATGTGCACTGGCGCGCCGTGCACCGCCGGGTACCGGGAAGTGATGCGCACCGCGTCGGCGACCTGCGAGGCGGGGATGGGACGCATGGACACGACCATGGGACCGGAGATGGCGCCGGCGGTTGCCGAACGGCGGTTGGTCTTGTACATCGGGACGTTGACGCCCTGGTCGATGTGCGCCACCGAAATGCCGCTTTCCATCAGCGCCGCTTCGAAGGTGAAGGAACAGCCCACGATGAACGTCACCAGGTCATCGCGCCAGTAATCCCCCAGATCGGTGGGTTCAGCGACCTTGATCCCGTTTTCGTACACCAGGTACTTGGGGACATCCGTGCGGATATCTCCCCCGGCCAGCAATTCGCTGCTGGTCTGCCCGGCCTCCAGCACGCCGAGAATGGGGCAGGACTTCGGATTGCGCTGGGCGAAGAGCAATACATCGAAGGCCAGTTCCTGCGGAACGATCATCAGATTGGCCTGCGCGTAGCCGGCGCTGATTCCAGCGGTCGGCAGTACCTGCCCGGCGCGGAAGAGCTCGCGGGCCTCGCGCGGGGACATCGCCGCCCGCTCAGCTAATTCCATATCCTTGAAGTTCTTCATGACTCTTCTTTCCCTAGCCGTTCCAGAGTGCGGCCAGACCCGACAGCGAGTTCCAGCCCAGGTATACGCTCAGGACCCAGGTCAGTGCGCCGATGACCAGCAGGCCCTTCGGGTACTTGTACCCATTGAGCAGGTCGCGGCGGCGCCAGGCAACCCAGAGCAGCACGGCGAAGCCGACCGGAAGGATCAGGCCGTTGAACGCGCCGGCGAAGATCAGCAGGGTCGCTGGGGCCTTGCCCAGGAACATGAAGATGATGCCGCAGACCAGGATGAACGCCACGGTGATCAGGTTGCGGGTGCGCTCCGGGGTGGTGCGCTTGGTGATGAAGGAAACCGAAGTGTAGGCGGCACCGATAACACTGGTCAGCGCAGCGGCCCAGAGGATGACGCCGAATGCACGGATGCCGATGGGGCCGGCGGCGTGGCCGAAAGCTTCAGCAGCCTTGTTGTCGCTGGTCAACGCTACGCCGCCCGCCACGACACCGAGGATCGCTAGGAAGAGCAGCACGCGCATGACACCGGTGACGATAATTGCCAGGGTCGAGATGTTGGAGATCGACTTGATATGCTCCACGCCCGATGTGCCCGAATCGATCATGCGGTGGGCACCTGCGTAGGTGATGTAGCCGCCAACGGTGCCACCGATCAGGGTAGTGATGATCAGGAAATCGATCTTCTCGGGGAGCACCACGTTGCGGATCGCATCGCCCACTGGAGGGGCGGCGACGATTGCCACGTACAGCATCAGCAGGATCATGACGGCTCCGAGCATCACCACAATGCGGTCCAATGCCATGCCGGCCTTCTTGGACAGGAAGACCAGGATGGCAATGGCTGCGGAGATGGCGCCACCAATTTTGGCGTCAACTCCAAGCATCGCGTTCAGTCCCAGTCCAGTACCGGCGATGTTGCCGATATTGAATACCATGCCGCCGACGAATACCAACGCGGCCAGCACCCAGCCGACGCCCGGGACGAGTTTGTTGCCCAGCTCCTGGGCGCGCATGCCGGACACGCCAATCACGCGCCAGACGTTGAGCTGGACAGCGATGTCCACGAGGATGGAGACCACGATGGCGAAGGCAAAGGCCGCGCCGATCTTTACCGTGAACTCGGTGGTCTGGGTGATGAAGCCGGGGCCGATGGCGCTGGTAGCCATCAGGAACATGGCACCTAGAAGCGCTGTGCGCCGCGCCTTGCTGCTTTGGGATGTTGACTCAGGAAGTGCCATGATGACGTTCCAATGCGATAGTGGTGACAACCGTCACAGAATCAATGTAACCCACATGACATTACAGGTTGTTGAACAAACTTGGCAAGATGTTGTTGAACAATTTATCTGCTCTTGGTACGCCTCGCTCACCGGGACACCTATTTATTCGTTTTGGTGCTACGCCCTGACAAGTCGATACCTGCAATTTTCTCAAGGGCTGGGCATCCCAAAAATTTTTTGGGAAAAATCTTCGTCATGCCCCTCCCGTGCCAGTTGCCCCGGCAATTCCTGAATTCCTGCTTAAAAGCAGAAGCCGCGGTCCCAGCGAAAAACGCTGGCACCACGGCCGCTGGCTAGCTCAGAGAACTAGTGGAAGAAGTGGCGTGCACCGGTGAAGTACATGGTGATGCCAGCTTCGTTCGCAGCTGCGATGACTTCCTCATCGCGCACCGAGCCGCCAGGCTGCACAACAGCCTTCACGCCGGCATCGATCAGGATCTGCAGACCGTCAGCGAAGGGGAAGAACGCATCCGAGGAAGCAACTGCCCCCTGGGCGCGCTGCTCGGAAGCAGCCGAGTCGGCGTTCTCCGCGCCACCGGCAGCATCCGCTCCGGACTCGACCTTCACGCCGAGGGTGTTGGCACGCTCGACAGCCAGCTTGCATGAGTCGATGCGGTTGACCTGGCCCATGCCGATGCCAACTGCTGCACCGTCCTTCGCCAGCAGGATCGCGTTGGACTTCGCGGCGCGAACCGCGCTCCACGCGAACTGAAGGTCAGCCAAGGTTGCGGCGTCGGCGGCTTCGCCTGCAGCCAGGGTCCAGTTAGCCGGGTTATCGCCCTGTGCATCGATCTTGTCGCCTACCTGGACCAGCATGCCGCCGGTGACCTGGCGGAACTCGTTCTTGTTACGCCCGTAGCCTTCTGGCAGTGCCAGCAGGCGGATGTTCTTCTTGGCCGAGAGGATCTGCACTGCCTCGTCTTCGAAGTCCGGGGCGATGACGACCTCGGTGAAGATGCCCTTGACGGTTTCGGCCATTTCCTTGGTTACCGTGCGGTTTGCGGCAATAACGCCGCCGAATGCGGACACCGGGTCGGTCGAGTGGGCCTTGCGGTGCGCGTCGGCGATCGGATCAGCAGCATCATCGGAGGCCACTGCCACACCGCAAGGGTTGGCATGCTTGACCACTGCCACCGCTGGCTTCTCGAAATCGAATGCTGCACGCAGTGCGGCATCTGCGTCCACGTAGTTGTTGTAGCTCATTGGCTTGCCGTGCAGCTGGTCAGCCTGGGCGATGCCGGCCGGGGCTGCTTCATCCACGTACAGGGCAGCCTGCTGGTGCGGGTTCTCGCCGTAGCGCAGCACGTTGGAACGCTGCAGGGCCACGCCAGCGTAGGCTGGCCAGTCGATGACGCCGTCGCCGTCCTCATCCAGGAACTGGCTTGCGGTCCACGAAGCAACTGCGGTGTCGTAGGCTGCGGTGTGGGCATAGGCCTTGGCTGCCAGGCGCTGGCGGGTCTTCAAGTCGAAGCCGCCCTCGGCGGCTGCGGAGATCACCTGCGGGTAGAAACCCGGGTCAACCACGATGGACACGGCCGCGTGGTTCTTCGCTGCCGAGCGGACCATGGCCGGGCCGCCGATGTCGATCTGCTCCACAACTTCATCCTGGGATGCGCCCGAGGCAACGGTCTGCACGAATGGGTACAGGTTCACGACCACCAGGTCGATCTGCTCGATTTCCATCGAGGAGAGGGTGTCCATGTGCTCGGTGACGCGGCGGTCTGCAAGGATTCCGCCGTGGATGCGCGGGTGCAGGGTCTTGACGCGGCCATCGAGCATTTCCGGGGAGCCAGTCACCTGCTCGACCTCGGTCACGGGAATTCCAGCGGCAGCGATCTTCTTGGCCGTGGAGCCGGTGGATACCAGCTGCACGCCTGCGGCGTGCAGGCCAGCGGCCAGCTCCTCCAAACCGGTCTTGTCGTAGACGGAAATCAGTGCGCGACGGATAGCGACTTTGTCCAGCACGGTCTTACTCACGAAATTTTTCTCCCGGCGGTGAGAATGAATGGGGCGGGCAGCGCATTGGCCACCGCCTTCATTCTAACCAAGGATGGCGCCGGACATTCAGTTCGTGTCAGGCCCCTTCAGGCAATGAAGAAAGCTGCGGGAAGTACGTGGACAGCTGCTTGTCAGTGAGGCAAAGCTGGAGCAGCTTCTCGGCATGCTCCTCATCTGCCACGTAGACCACCAGATCCGCCTTGGTACGTTCATTCAATTCTTCGCGCAAGGAACGCGCGACCGCAACCAAGGTGTGATAGTAGCGCTTGACGGTCAGCTCCCACCCCTCGCGGGCAGCTTGCTTGGTCATCGCTTCAGACCACAGCGTCGCCGCGGGATCCTCGCATAAATCAATGGATGACCAGTGCCAATCACTTGGTTCCCACTTGTCCGAATAGAAGCTTTCCGCGTCGTCTTCTTCCAGATCCGCTTCCAAGGATGCCAAGACCTCGTCCAGGTCTTCGCCATCTGCGCTTTCATCGTCAAAGGATTCGTCATCCTCGTCATCGGTTTCCGTGATGACCATGGAATCTGCTTCCAATGTGACGGCTTCTGGTTCGAGGCCTCCCGCGCCTTCGGCATCCGGGCGATCCTCGTAGTCAGCAGGCTCATCGGTGTCTTCGCCGCGCTCCACCAGCTGTTCGCGGGATTCGGAGAGCCGGTCGCGTTCCAGGGCCTGCACGGAGTTCAACGCCAGCAACGGCATCCCAATGCTTTCGCTTTCTTCGGTACTGACCCCATGCAAGGCAATGGCATAGAAATCCTGGTCCGGGTGTCCAGCTATCACTTCCGCGGCGTGTCGAAGGGCAGTCACCCGTATAGCCTCTTCGAGAGCGGTCCAATCTACTCCCATGTCCAGAGATTACCCCCTTGTCCGCACTAACAACAGGCCTTGACGCGAGAAGCAAAGAAGCGTACAGCGCTACTGGTGCAGCAAAGTTTTCGGCTATGCTTCACGCGGTACAAACCATTTCTGCTCGCACACCGAAAGGTGCACCACTGTGTCTTCCGCACCCCTGCCTTCTGGCACATCGATCGTGCAAGAGCTGCCATTCAAATGGAAGGTGCAGGGCACCATTTTCATTATCGGCGGCCTCGGTTTCATGTTCGATGCCTGGGACGTGACCCTCAACGGCGCGTTGATTCCGCTGGTTGCCGAAGAGTGGGGACTGGATCGCCCCACCGCCGCTTTGCTGGGCACTTCCAATCTGGTGGGCATGGCCTTGGGCGCTTTCCTCTGGGGCGGGATCGCCGACAGGTACGGACGCAAGAACGCTTTCAGCCTGACGCTTCTGATGTTCTCGCTGTTCACCATCCTTGGCGCCTTGTCGCCCAATTTCGGCTTCTTCGTCGCCTTCCGCTTCCTGGCCGGTGTCGGCCTGGGTGGCTGCATCCCGGTGGACTATGCGCTAGTCGGCGAGTTCACCCCTGCCAAGCTACGCGGACGCGTGCTCACCGCCATGGATGGCTGGTGGCCGGTGGGCGCGGCGCTGTCCTTCTTCGTTTCGGGCTGGGTGATGGCTACCGCCGATAATTGGCGGCTGATCCTGGCGGTCATGATCCTGCCTGCATTCATGGTGTACCTGGTCCGGCGTTCAATGCCCGAATCCCCGCTGTTCCTGGCAGCCAAGGGCCGGGATGCCGAAGCCCGGGCGGTTATCGACCAGCTCGTGGAACGCACCGGAGCGGACAAGCGCGACTACGTCATTGAACCCGTTCAGCTGCCCAAGGCTCCGCGCTGGTGGGAGCAGGTCGCGTCGCTGTGGACGTACTCGTGGAAGATCACTGCCACCAGCTGGTTGCTGTTCATGACCATCTTGCTGGTCTACTACTTGGCACTGACCTGGTTGCCATCGATTTTGACCGAGGCCGGAATGGCCCAGTCCACCTCATTCTTCGCCACCGCGGTCATGGCGCTGATGGGGCTGGTGGGCGTGGTCATTGCCGCCTTGCTGGTGGAACGCGTAGGCCGCAAATGGCTGCTTGCGATCTCCGCCCCGATCTCCGGCATCGTGCTCATTGTCGTAGCCCAGAATCTGCAGGTTCCGGCGACTGCTATCGCCTGGGTGCTGGTCTTTGGCGTGGTGGTCCAGGTGGCCATCCCGGTGCTCTACGCCTATGTTTCCGAGCTGTACCCCACCGAATTGCGGGCTAGCGGTTTCGGCTGGGCCTCGACCATGTCGCGCTTTGCTGCAGGTTTCGGGCCACTGCTCTTCGCCGCCCTGTGGCCGGTCGTGGGGCTGGGCTGGCTGTTTGCCGGCGCGACTGCGCTGGTGCTGATCGCCGTCGTGTTCATGTCACGATTCGCTCCAGAAACCCGCGGCATGAGTTTGGACTAGGGATCACCAGCCAGCGGCAAATGCCAGCACCTCTTGGTGCTGGCATTTGCTAGTCCTGCGTAGTTTTCGGGCGCAATCCAGCACGCATGATCTGCACGATGCGGTCTTCCAAGCCAGGCTGGCTCTTGCTGAAGGCCCTCGGCAGTGGACGGGTCATGGCCCCGATGGTGGCAATCAGTTCTATCTCCGATACGTCTTGGCGGACCAAATTCGCGTTCTTGGCCAGGTCCAAGGCTGAGTTCAGGGACTTGGCGGCCTCTGCCTGAACTTCCAGGATGCGGGGGCTGATCTTCTTTGGCAGTTGCAGCCCTAGTGCTTCGCTCAGCGCCCCGAGGTTCTGGTGGACCAGCGTGTCAAGCAGAACTTCCCAAGCATCCGTGTCCTCCTCTTCAAGCCGCTCAACCGCCGTCTGGGAAGCGATTTGGATATCCCCAAGCGTGCCGAGGGTGACTTCTTCAACCAGCGCGCTCCGGTCAGCAAAGTTTCGATACAGCGTGCCGATGCCAACCCCGCTGGCCTCTGCAATAGTTTCCATCGCAATCTGAGCGCCGTGTTCTGCAAATAATTCACGAGCTACTCGAAGGATGTTCTCACGTCGCCGAAGAGCATCTGAACGCATGAGTGGATTCCGATCTGAAGGAAATTCTGAGGTGCGACTTGCCACCTGACGATTTTACGATAGCGGAACGGCAGTGCTCTGACTAAGCGGAAATCATCTTTCCAGAACGAAAAGTTTCTTCCTGGCCCCCAGGCCCAGCCATTCCGCATTTTCATAAACCCTGCTATCCCTAGGATCTAGAACCTCAAGGCCAAGGAAGCATCGGATATGCGTTTTCAGCTCATCAGGCATGGACAAACCCCATCGAATGTTGCCGGGCAGCTTGATACCGCTTACCCGGGTGCCAGCCTCACTCCGCTGGGGCATCGCCAGGCTCGTGCCCTGCCGCAGGCATTCGGTGGCGGGAGGCTGCAGTCCATCTTTGCCTCGACGCTGAACCGTACGCAGCTGACGGCCCAGCCATTGAGCGAATCCACCGGACAGAAGTTGCAGGTCATTGACGGCCTCGAAGAGATTTCAGCAGGAAGCCTGGAGATGCTGGCCGATGAGGCTTCACGCTATGCGTACGGCATGTGCCTGCAGTCCTGGATGCACGGCCACTGGGAGCAGAAGATGCCCGGCGGGCCGAACGGCTACGACTTCATTGAACGCTATTCCAAGGCGTTGGAAAGCATCGCGCAGGCACAGGACCACTCCGGCACGGTCGCGGTATTCAGCCATGGTGCAGCCATTCGTGTCTTCAGCGCATGGGCCACGAACATGGCGCCCGCCGACGCCTCGGAGCTGACCATCGAGAACACCGGTGGCTCCTTATTGGAGTTGGGCATTGGCGGAAGATGGACCTTGGCGCAATGGGATCCGAAACCACTAGGTGGCGACTTCGTTCGCGATGTTCTCGCGGAGGACGTTACTGGTGGTGAGGACGTTAAGCCTTGAGTACGCCGGTCCTCTGCGGAACGCGAGTTGCACCAACTCAGCACCTAATTTTTCGGTAGTCTGGCTAGGGAGCTCATTTTCTGCTGAGCGCACAAACGGAAGGCCCTCATGCACGACGACAATTCCCTGACTATCGGACGCGTCCGCCGCGTTCTGACCGAGCGTATCCTTCCAGCGATATATTCGGAAACCATGCCATTGGCGCTATCGTGGCACGAGCTGCCAGGCGAGCCGGTACCCCCGGCAGAAGGCCTTGCACTGGACTACCAGCCCACAGAGGTTGGTACTCCATGGGGCGCCGCATGGGGCACGACGTGGTTCCATCTGCAGGGCCGAGTTCCAGCGCATTGGGCCGGACGCCGTGTAGAAGCCGTGATTGATCTGGGCTTTGACGTCAACATGACAGGCTTCCAGTGTGAAGGCCTGGTGTACCGCCCGGATGGCATCACCATCAAGGCGATCAACCCGCGCAACCAGTGGGTGCCGATTGCTGCAGAGGCCACCGGCGAGGAGGTCATCGACCTCTATCTGGAGGCCGCTTCCAACCCGGTGCTGCTCGACTATCACCCGTTCCTGCCCACCGAGCAGGGTGACATCCTTACTTCTTCTTCGCGCCGGCTGTATACCACCCGCCGCATGGATCTAGCGGTCTTTGAATCCGTAGTGCACGAGTTGTCGCTGGACCTAGAAGTCCTGCTGGACTTGCAGGAGCAGCTACGGGCAGGCCCGCGCAAGATGCAGATCCTGCAGGCCATGGACAACGCGTTGGACGTGCTGGATCTGCAACGTATTGCCGAGACCGCACAGGCTGCCCGCGATGAGCTGGCCACGGTCCTGGCCGCCCCGGCGGAGCACAGCGCCCATCAGATTTCCGCCATTGGCCACTCGCACATCGACTCGGCCTGGCTGTGGCCGCTGCGCGAGACCATCCGCAAGGTATCGCGCACCTGTTCCTCGATGGTGGAGCTGCTGGGCGACGAGGAAGAATTCCTCTACGGCATGTCCAGCGCCCAACAGTACAAGTGGCTGAAGACCCACCGTCCCGAGGTCTGGGATCGGGTGAAGCAGGCCGTCGCCGACGAACGCTTCCTGCCGCTGGGCGGCATGTGGGTAGAATCCGACACCGTGATGCCCTCGGGCGAATCCCTGGTCCGCCAATTCCTGTACGGCCAGAAGTTCTTCCGCGACGAATTCGGCATCACCTCCAAGGGCGTATGGCTGCCCGATTCCTTCGGCTACTCCCCTGCCCTGCCGCAGCTGATGCGCCGCGCCGGCTTCGAATGGTTCTTCACCCAGAAGATCTCCTGGAACCAGCAGAACAAATTCCCGCACCACACCTTCGACTGGGAAGGCATCGACGGCTCGCGCATGTTCAGCCACTTCCCATCGATGGATACCTACAACTCCCAGCTCTCCGGCGAGGAAGTCGCCAAGGCCTCGCGCCAGTTCCGCGAAGCGCGGCTCACCAACAACTCCATCGCGCCGGTAGGCTGGGGCGACGGCGGAGGCGGCACTACCCGCGAAATGACCGGCAAGGCCAAGCGCCTTGCGAATCTGGAAGGCAGCGCGAAGGTCCGCTGGGAGCACCCGAATGACTTCTTCGACCGGGCCAAGGCCGAGCTGCCTAGCCCTCCGGTCTGGGTGGGCGAGCTGTATCTGGAACTGCACCGTGCGACCTTGACCAGCCAGCACCAGACCAAGGCGGGCAACCGCCGCACCGAGCAGCTGCTGGTTGAAGCCGAGCTGTGGGCTGCCACCGCTGCCGTGTACACCGGATCCGACTACCCGTACGAGCAGCTCGACGCGCTCTGGGAAACCGTGCTGCTGCACCAATTCCACGACATCCTGCCCGGCACCTCCATTGCCTGGGTGCACCGCGAAGTCGTGGCCCGCTACGCGCAGGTGATCGAGCAGGCCGAGGCGCTGATCCGTACCGCCCAGCAGCAGCTGGCCGGCGAAGGTTCCACCCCGATTGCCTTCAACGGTGCCGCGTTCACTCGCAATGCCTTGGCTTTCGGGCAGGCCAAGGCGGTAGACGCAGTTTCCGCTTCCCCGGTCCAGGCAACGCCGGTCGCAGGTGGCTACGTCCTGGATAACTCGGTAATCCGTGTGGCGATCAATGCCCAGGGCTTGCTGACCTCCGCTGTGGATCTGGCTAGCGGCCGTGAAACTATCGCCGAGGGCCAGGAAGCGAACCTGCTGCAGCTGCACCAGGACTTCCCGAACATGTGGGATGCCTGGGACGTGGATAAGTACTACCGCAACCAGGTCACCGACCTGCGCGAGCTCGATAGCCTGGAGCTGTCCTCGCGTGAAGACGGCAGCCAAGTCATCACGATTGCCCGCAGCTTCTCCAACTCCACGCTTCTCCAGGAACTCTCCCTGGCCCCGGGCTCGCGGACGGTGCAAATCTCGCAGAGCACCGATTGGCATGAGGCCGAGAAGTTCCTCAAGGTCGCCTTCCCGCTGGATATCCGTGCCGAGCATGCCATTGCCGAAACCCAGTTCGGCTACCACAAGCGCGTTACCCACGTGAATACCAGCTGGGAAGCGGCGAAGTTCGAAACCTCCATGCACCGCTTCGTGCTGGCCGAGGAACCCGGCTTCGGAGCGGCGCTGATCAACGATTCCATCTACGGATTCGATGTCACCCGTGATGCCAAGGACGCGGCAGTCACCACGACCATCCGCCTGTCGTTGCTTCGGGCTCCCCGCTTCCCGGATCCGGAGACCGACCAAGGCCTGCAGACCCACCGCTACGGTTTGGTCATCGGCGCGGACGTGGCCGCGGCAACGGAGGCCGGCGCCCTGCTGAACAGTGCAGAGCGCGTCATCGAAGGCGCCCAAGGCGTGGCCCCGCTTGTCTCGGTCACCGGTGAAGGGCTGGTTATCTCCAGCGTGAAGCTGGCCGCGGACCGCTCCGGCGATTTGGTGGTGCGGGTCTATGAGTCCCTGGGGCGTCGTGCCAGCGGCAGCTTGACGGTCAATGCGCAGATCTCCTGGGCATCGACCGCAAGCCTGCTGGAAGATGAGCTGGCGGATCGAGGTATTGAGCTTGCCAACGGTGCCGTGCAGTTGAAGCTGGGCGCTTTCGAGGTGCGCACCCTGCGCTTCGGCTTGGCGAAATAGCCTCCAGTTCCGGGGCCGGGCCGGCACGCTCCTACGCG
>NZ_JBOGEG010000044.1:0-26646 GCF_050701915.1 Glutamicibacter sp.
CCCCGGCACTGCGTGCCGGGGCCTCGGGCGTTGGTTGCTGCTGCTGGCTAGTTCTCGGTCTTCCCGCGGCGCCAGTAGCCCATGAAGGCTACCTGCTTGCGGTCCACGCCGGCGTCGCGCACCAGGTAGCGGCGCATTTCCTTGACCGTGCCGGCTTCACCGGCAATCCAGGCGTAGAACGGTGCCGAGTTTTCCTGGCCCGTCTCCCACAGGATGTCCGCATCGACATCGATGTCTTCCGGCTCGGCGTTGGTATGCACTACGCCGGCGGCTGGAATCGCGACTACCTGGCGCAACGCCGACTGCAGCAATTCACCATGCTCATGGCTGCCACGGGTCAGCCACTGCACCGAGACGCCCGAACGGGTGGAGGCACCGAGGATATCGGTGGTCTCCGGGACTTCAATCAGCGCATGGCCGGTGACGTTCGAGGGCAAGGCCTCGAGGATGGCGCAGATCGCCGGGGCCGCGGTTTCGTCGCCGGCCAGCACCACGCGGGTTGCCTCGCCACGACGGAACTCGATGCCGCCGTAGCTGGAGTCGTTCAGGGTCTTGTTCGGGCCCAGCAGCAATAGCTGGTCGCCCACCTTGGCCCGGTCACCGAACTCCGTAGCCGGCCCGCCCTGGAGCTGGCCGTCAACCATGTGCCCGTGCATCACGAAGTCGATGTCCAGCTCCGCTGTGGCCCCGATGTTGTCCCGGTGCCCGGCTTCGCGGAAGGCTCGCACGGTATAGGTGCGCATGTAGCCGCGGGTGTCCGGATCAATCGACAACCAGCGCTTGTACCATCCCTGCTGCTCGGCAGGGCTGGTCATCGCCTCCGGGCGCATCGAGGCGATCTCCTCGGTCAGCGCAGTTCCGCCGGCCGGTGGCAGCAAGAGCTTGATGCGCATATCCAGCGGGTGGCTGTTGGTGCCGAAATGCTCCAGGTCCTCGCCGCTGACGGTCACCCGGCGGAAGGATGGCGCGAGCTGCTGGCTATTGACCACAGTGGTGTCGAAGGCCAGCGTCGGCACATGCTCATGGGCCGGGCGTTCGGAGTGCGGATCAAGCTGGCTGGCCGCCTCCACAGCTTGCTTCACATTTGCCGCCTGCTTCACCGCGGTTTTCTTCGCCGACGCTTCGGTACGGAAAATGCCCTTGGACGCCAGGACCTGTTCGGTGCGCAGCACACGGTGGCGGCCAATGGGCAGCACCAGCGGGGTGCCGCCCACCGGATCGGGGATCACCCGGCTTGGCATGCCGAAGACATCCTTGACGGTCTTTTCGGTGACCACATCATTGGGGTGGCCGGCAGCGTAGATCTTGCCGTGGCGCAGCGCCACCAGGTAGTCGGCGTAGCGGGCAGCCAGGTTCAAATCGTGCAGCACGATCACTACGGTGATCCCCCGGCTGCGGTTCAGCTCGCTGACCACATCCAGGACTTCGAGCTGGTGCGCCACGTCCAAGAAGGTGGTCGGCTCGTCGAGCAGCAGCAGATCGGTCTCCTGGGCCAGGGCCATGGCGATCCAGACGCGCTGGCGCTGTCCGCCGGAAAGCTCATCCACCGAGCGGTCGGCCAGCTCGGTGGTGCCGGTCAGCTCCATGGCGCGGTTGACCGCCGCCTCGTCCTCGGCAGAGAAGCGCTTGAACAGGCCCTGATGCGGGTAGCGGCCACGGCTAATCAGCTCGCGGGCGGTGATGCCGTCCGGAGCGGTTGGCGATTGCGGCAGCAAGCCCAGGGTCTTGGCGACTTCCTTGGCCGGCTTGGAGTGGATGTCCGCGCCGTCCAGGAGCACTTGGCCCCCGGCCGGCTTGAGCAACCGCGACAGTGCGCGCAGCAGGGTGGACTTGCCGCAGCCGTTGGCTCCGACGACGATGCTCACCTGCCCGGTAGGGATATCCAGCGACAGCTCGTCGACGATGGTGACCTTGTCATAGGCCAGGGTCAGATCGCTAGCCTGCAAAGTGGCCATGGGTTATGCCCCGCTTCCAGTTGAGTTTGCGCGCACCAGGATCCAAATCAGGAAGGGTGCACCGAATGCGCCGGTGATAACGCCCACCGGCAGCGAAAGATCCGCGAACAGGTTCGCGGCAAAGAAATTGGCGACGGTCACCAGCGTTGCCCCGGTCAGGCCGGAAAGCAAGATGTTAATCGGGCCGCGGGTCAGCGCGGCAGTAATCGGTCCGGCCAGGAAGGCAACGAACGCCATCGGCCCGGTGACCGCAATCGGCAGGGCGCCCATGGCCACGGCGACAAAGACCAAGATAGCCCGGGCCCAGCCCACGTGCAGCCCCAGGGCCGCTGCGGTGTCTTCACCCAGCTCCAGCATCTTCAGCTGGCCTAGCACCAGGGGCAGCAACAGGATGCCAATGGCACCGAGGGCCACCAGAAGCAGCAGCGCGTTCTCCCAGTTGCTCGAAGCCAATGAACCGGTCAGCCAGTGCATCACATCGCTGGCGGTATTCACCTGCGCCTGGGTTAGCAGGTACTGGATCAGGGCCTGGAGCATCGCGCCGATGGCCAGCCCGGCCAGGATCAACCGGGAACCGGTCCGCTTGCCCGCGGCCGAGAGCCAGTAGATCAGCGCAGCGACCAGCAGCCCTCCGGCCAGCGCGAAGGCGTTGAGTTTCCAGTCGGTATAGCCGAGGGTGATCATGGCGAAAACCGCGGCCGCCGATGCGCCGTAGCCCACGCCGATCACGTCGGGGCTGGCCAGCGGGTTGCCCAGCCAACGTTGGAACATGGCGCCGGAAATGCCCAAGCCGGCACCGGCCAGTGCGCCCACGGCGATGCGTGGCAGACGGTCGGACATGATGATGAAGCTGGTGCCCGGCACCTTTTCACCGGCCAGCACCTGGAAAACTTCGGCTGCTGGGAGGCGGTCCCGCCCCCAGAAGAGGTAGGCCGCTACGGTGAGCACCAGGGCCAGGCCCATCCACAAGGCGGTATGGCGCACCCGGGAGCTGCGGCGGGTGGCCAGCGCCGGTCCAGCTTTCGCGGCCGGCGCCTTGGCTGGTCCGCCCGTTGCTTTGGTGCTGCGTGGCTGGGTCATTTTGGCTGCTGTCATTTCGCTCGTGCTCACAGGCTCACCGACTTCATGCCGCTGCGCATCATGATGATGAAGATCGGTCCACCCAGCATGGCGCACATGACGCCTACCTGGATTTCGCTTGGCGGGGCGATGATTCGTCCCACCGTATCAGCCAGCAAGAGCAGGATCGGCCCGGCGATCACGCTCGCTGGCATCAGCCAGCGGTAGTCGGAACCGACCAGCAAGCGGACCGCATGCGGGATCATCAGGCCGACGAAGGCGATGGGCCCGGCCACTGCGGTGGCGGTGCCGGCGAGAATGACCACCCCGATGGAGCCGATCAGCCGGGCGCGGTTCAGGTTGAAGCCCAGGGCGATAGCGGTGTCATCTCCCATGGACACGGCATTGGAAACCTTGGCGGTGGACAGCACAATCAGTGCACCGGCAACCACCACGGGAATGGCTCCAAGGAAGGTGTCAATGCCGCTGCTGGACAACGTGCCGATCTGCCACATGCGGAATCGATCCATGGTGGCATCGGAAATCATCAGGATCGCGTTGGTTATCGCGCCAACGCCCACAGCCATGGCGGCACCGCCCAGCGCAAGCTTAATGGGGGTGGCACCTTCACGGCCCACGTTGGCCACGAGATAAACCAAGGCCATCACCCCGGCAGCGCCGAGGAAGGCGGCCACCATGATTCCGGCCAGGGAGCTGACACCGAGGAAGGCGATAGCCAGCACCACGGCCATGGAGGATCCTGCGTTCAAGCCGAGGATGCCGGTATCGGCCAGCGGGTTGCGGGTCAGGCCCTGCAATCCGGCGCCAGCCAAACCCAGGGCAGCGCCAACCACGATGGCTCCGACGGTGCGGGCAAAGCGGGATGCGACCACGCCCTGGTCGCCGTTGGACGGGTCAAAATTCCAGATGGCATCGATCACGGTGCCCAGTGGGACGTTTCGCGCGCCCAGCAGCAGCGATGCGAACAGCGCCAGCCCGAGCAGCAGGATCAGGAGCAGCATGGCGCTGAGCTTCCGGGTGGCCTTTGGCGACTTGGCCCCCGGTGTTTGGCGCGTAATACTTTCAGTCGCGGTCATTGGTTCCTACACTCATTGCTATGGCTCTTCTTCCCTTGCCCACTATTATCGCCCCAGGTATCGGCCTGCTTTGCGCGCAGAACCCTTCTGAAATGACTTTGGACGGGACTAATTCCTATCTTCTGTTCGACCCTGCCTTGGACGAACTTGCTCCTGGAACACCGGCGGTCCTGATTGATCCGGGCCCTGAGCTCGAAGAGCATCTGCAGGCCTTGGCAGCCTTCGACATCCAGCTGGTGCTCATTACCCATCGGCATGCCGACCACACGGGAGGCATTGATGCGCTCTACCGGATGTCCGGCGCACCGGTGCGGGCCGTGCTGGAGCAGTACTGCCGGGATGCTCCGGTCCTCGCCGATGGCGAAGAGATCCAAGCCGCCGGGGCCAGCATCCAGGTGGTTTCCACCCCTGGCCACACCTCGGACTCGGTGTGCTTCATCCGCCAGGGCGAAAGCGCCCACCTGTTCACCGGAGATACGGTGCTGGGCCGGGGCACCACCATCCTGGAACACCCGGACGGCACATTGGCCGATTACCTGGATTCGCTGCAGCGGTTGCTCGCGCTGCCCGATATGGCTTTGCATCCGGCGCACGGCGAGCAGCATGATTCCTCGCATCCGCTGCTGCAGCTGTACATCAAGCATCGCCATGCGCGCCTGGACCAGGTGCGTGCGGCTTTGCAGAAACTCGGCAAGGCCGGGGCCCACACGCAGCCAGCTGAATTGCTGGAGCATGTCTACCCCGACCTCGATGCGCGCTTGGTGGGCGCAGCTACCCATTCCCTGGAAGCCCAATTGCACTATCTGTCAGTGAATCCCTAGCCGAAGCTACTTCGCGGCCGCTGCGTTTTCGGCAGCCTTCACGATGCCTGGAACCACGTTCTCCAGTGCCCATTCGATGGACAGCGGGGAAGCCGCGGAGATCGCCAGGGTTGCTTCATCGGTGCCTGGCAGTGCCACGGCATCGTTCTTCGCGGCAGGGATCTGGCCGTACAGCGGCTGGCCCTTGGTGATCTCTTCCATGGTGTTGCCCGCAACGGCCGAGGCGAAGACGATGTCCGAATCCCACTCGTTGACCTTTTCAGGGGAGACGGTGAAGAAGAAGGTGTCCTTGGCGGCGTTCTTCTGCACGTACTCGGCCTGGGTCATGCCCAGTGCGCTCAGGAAGCGTGGGCGGGTGTCGCCTTCGGAGTAGATGTAGGCGGTGTCCGGCGCGGACAGGTCAGCTGCGATGAAGGTGGTGTCCTTCAGCACTGGGTTCTCTTCGCCCACCTTGGCCAGCTTGCCTTCGATCTCTTCGATCAGGGCGTCAGCTTCTTCTTCCTTGCCCAGCATCTGGCCGGCAGCCTCGGCGGCCTGTTCCCAGCTGGTCAGGTAGTTGGGCTCGATTGGGCCAACGACCGGAGCGATTTCCTGCAGCTTCTCGTACTGTTCCTTCTTCAGGCCCGAGTACGGAGCGAAGATGACATCTGGCTTGCTGGCGGCGATGCCGGTGTAGTCGATATCGTCTCCGACCTTGTACTGCACCGGAGCCTTCTCGGAGCCGATGGAAGCGCCCTGTTCTTCCAGAGCGGCGTCCTTCCATGCGGTGGAGTTGTTCTCGTTCATGCCGTAGGTGTCGGTGTCCATGCCTACCGGCACGGTATCCAGAGCCAGCAGGGTGTCAGCGTTGACCCACGAGATGGTCGCAATGCGTTCTGGGACTTCTTCGATCTTGGTTTCACCATAGATGTTTTCGATGGTGACCGGAGTGAAGTCTTCTGCAGCCTTGGCTGAAGTGTCAGCCGATGGATCCGCGGAGTTGCTCGACGCGCCGCAGGCGGTCAGGCCCAGGGCGAGGATGGCAGTTGAAGCGGCGAAAATTCCGGCGCGACGTGAATTTTTCATGGGTCGGTGATTCCAGACTATGCGAGGTTCTGTAAACGTAACGGTTAGCTAGGTTAGGCAAGCCTATCCGGGCCGTATGCCACGATACGCGTTTTTATGAGCATTACGCAACACGAAACGTCCCTAATCACCGACTCAGAAGTGACCCTATCCAAATCGGGCCTCTCTTTCGGTGTGCTGACCAGAGATTTTATTCTCTAGTTGCTAGCAGCTTCTGCGGATCAGCCACCAAAATTGCTCCCCGCACCAGCAGCAAACCAAGTAATACGGCGACCATTACCGTGACGACCGTCAGCGGCTTGAGCAGGATGGCGGCCCCGGCCAGTGGCAGCACGAGCACCGTGGACGCAATGGCGAAACCGATCGAGGCAGTCAGCGCCGGGATCATGATCGACTTGGTGCGCGCGGCGTTCATCGTCGCGTAGGGCATGCCCAACCGGTTCAGCCCGCGATACAGCTCAGCACGATCCAAGGTGCTGGCGCTTTGGGAGATCGCCGCCGAAGCAGCCACGCAGATGAAGCTGATCGCCAAGGTCACCAGCACGCCGGTGGTGACATCCGCGGGCACATGCTCCAGCCAGGAACCCTTGTCGAGCTCGTTTCCAGTCAACTCCATCAAGGCAGCACCGCTGCCGCCCACCA
Organism: Glutamicibacter sp.; assembly: GCF_050701915.1. NCBI lineage: Bacteria > Bacillati > Actinomycetota > Actinomycetes > Micrococcales > Micrococcaceae > Glutamicibacter > Glutamicibacter sp. The sequence continues at coordinate 6,640 of NZ_JBOGEG010000044.1, forward strand.
CCGCGACGAAGGAAGCCATGGCCACCCCGGATACCTGGCGCCAGGATTCGGCAGGGCTTTCCAGGATCATGCGGGCTGCCAGCAGCTCTTGCGGAGTTTTGGCCTTGCGCAGCTTTCCCTTGCCGACCTTGGCCACCAGATACGGACCGACCAGGTTCAGGACCAGCAAGCCAAAGCCGAAACCGCCCACCACCACCGCGATTACCGCGGCGATGGATTGCACGAACTGGCCCATGTTGGAGAACACCATGTACAGCACCAGGATGCCGCCAACGGTGATCACCGCGCGCAGCCAGCTTGGGGTAGGCACCGTGCTGCGGGTTGCAACCGCCAACGGGGTGATCACCAATTTGCGCAGGCCGGCAGCGGCACTGCCCGCCGAGAGGAGCACGACAGCGACTACTGCTATCGCCAGCACCCACAGCGGCAAATAGATGGCCGAACCGATCGGCGCGCCTTGGAACGGAATCAAGGAAGCCAACGGGGCAGCCAGAAAATAAAGCACGATTCCGGCGAGCGCCCCGGCCAGTGCCGTGCCGGCGGCTTGCAGCACGGCAACGAGGCTGATCTGCGCACCGGTTGCGCCGAGCAAACGCAAGGAAGACAGGGCACGGTCGTTGGACCGCGCGGAGAGCCGGGCAGCGGCCGAGCCCAGCACCAGCAACGGGACCACCAGCAGCACCACGGCGAATGCTGCCAATGGCAGGTACATGCCCTGGGCTTCGGGCTCGAAACTGGTAAAGGAGTAGGCGCCTCCCAGCACGATCAGCAGGATCGCGCTGACCATGGCGTAGGCGCTGGCGGTCAGGATTTGTGGTGCCAGCCGGGATTTCGCCGGCCGGCCAAGCATCCATGACAGGTGCAGGATATTCACTTCTGGGCACCGCCATCCACGGTGCTCGATGGATGCAGGCTGTCGCTGATCAGCTGACCGTCCTGCAGCTGCACCACACGGTCGCAGCGCGCGGCAACGTTGGGATCATGGGTCACCATCACCAGGGATTTTCCGGCACCGACGGTGCACTGCAGCAAGGTGTCCAGCACTTCGAAGCCCGTGGTGGAATCCAGGGCGCCGGTGGGTTCATCGGCAAAGACCACCATCGCCCCGGTGACCTGTGCGCGGGCAATGGCTACTCGTTGCTGCTGCCCGCCGGAGAGCTGGCCGATTCGGCGTTGCTCCATTCCTGCCAAGCCCAGTTCTGCCAAGGCCGCCCCGGCGCTGGAAATGGCGGCGTTGCGTGGCACCCCGTTGATCATCAGGGCCATGGCCACGTTCTCTTCGGCCGTGAGCTCTGGAATCAGCAGCCCGGATTGGAAGACGAAGCCGAAGGATTCACGGCGCAGCTTGGTGCGGGCCTTGTCCTTTAGCCCTTGGATATCCACCGGTGCACGGCCCGGGAAATTCAGCATGATGCTGCCAGCGTCGGGAAGCTCAATACCGGCCAATGCGTGGAGCAGTGTGGATTTTCCGGAACCCGAAGGGCCCATGATGGCAAGGGACTGGCCCAGTGAAATCTGCAGATCGACGCCGTTCAGGGCAGTGGTGGAACCGAAGCTGCGGTAGAGTCCGTGAGCGGCGAGTACGGGAGGATGGCCAAGGGAATTTTCAAGCATGACCCAATGTTTTCAAGAATTGGCACCCGCGCACATCAGCGCACGGTTCCAAGTAGCGTCCGGCCGGGCTCATCCCCCGGTAGGAGTAACCGGCAGTTTGTTCACAACTACAGCAGGAGCAGTAAGCAACAGATGAAGCTGGAACTGTATACGCAGCCGTTCTGCGCGCCGTGCGTCCGCACGCGGCTGGCTGTCGCCCGCGTGCAAGAATTGCTGCCCGCGTTAGAAGTCGAAGAGATCAATGTCGTGGAGCAGGTGGACCGTGGCGAGGATATGGGAATCACCAGCACCCCGGTCATTCGACTATTGCAGGACGGGACGGAGAAATTCCGTGCCAGCCAGACACCGACTATCAATCAGCTATTGACCGCTATCGCAGAAGCCAGCGACTAGTCTCACGCCGGCTGGAAGTCCAAGGTGCACGGTTCTTGCCCATTCATGGGGAAGAATGGATCAAGTGATTACTGTGCCCGGCGTCCAACATGAATGCTTCGAACGTGTTTTAGCTGACTCTTCCAACCGCATTGAGTGGCTTCGCGCACGGGCCCAAGGCATCACCGCAACGGACGTGGCCAAGTTGTCCACCGAGAAGTCCATCAAGAACGCCGCTTGGGACAAGCTCTACGGCAATGGCTTCTCCGGCAATCCCTACACCGATCATGGGCGCAAGCGCGAACCGGTCATTGCCGCCTGGGTCCAGGAGAATTTCAATATTTTCCCCTCCTCCCAGCTCTTCCACTCGCAGCATTCAAAACTGCATCTGGCGACTCCCGATGGCTTGGGTTTTGATGCATCGGGCGTTCCGGTTTTGGCTGAAATCAAGACCACCAATAAGCCGTTCAAGAAAATCCCCAAGAACTACCTGCGCCAGGTGCTCTGGCAGCAGCATGTGATCGGGGCCGAACGCACGTTGTTCGTTTGGGAAGAGCACGATAATTTCGTGCCTGTGCGTGCGGTTCCCGAATACCTTTGGGTGGAACGCGACGATGATTTGATCCAGGATCTCATTGGCAAGGCCGAGTCGCTGATTTCCGCATTGCGTGAAGCGACGGCCCGCCAGGAGCGCTACAACGACTACGGACCGGCCGCATTGCGGCTCTAAGCTCCCAGATACGGCAATAGCCACTGATCCCAGTTCAAAGTACTGGAATCAGTGGCTTTCGTTTTGCCCTCAGACCGGGTTGCTTGGAATCATCCGGGGATCTGGCAGGCAATCAGGGTAGTTTTCCACCAGCTCAGCCAGCAGCTTCTCCCGAAGCATATTGCGCAGGTTCCACAGGTCCCCGGCGTTGCGCGCTGATAAATAAATGGTCACTGTTTGCAAGCCGTTTTGCGCGTCGGTCACGAGTAGCTCGTTGTCCCGGCCATCCCACCAGTCGGAGGCTTCAAGCAGTTCGCTGCTGCGCTGGCGCAGGTAGGAAATCGGTGCATTGAGCTTCAGCTGCAGTGCCACATTGCCGGAGATCTCCGTGCTGCGCCGAGACCAGTTCTCAAACGGCGTCGTGGTGAAGTAGGTCGATGGCAGGATCATCCGGCGCCCATCGATCAGGTGCACTACGACGTAGGAGAGGGTGATCTCCTCTACCGTGCCGCGTTCCCCCTCGACTACCACCGTGTCATCCACACGGATGGAGTCGGTAAAGGCGACTTGCAAGCCCGCAAATACGTTCGCCAAGGTTGACTGCACAGCCAGGCCAACGACCACCGAAGCCAGACCCGCAGAGGCCAACAGGCCCGCGCCCAGCGCTCTGACCTGCTCAATTGTCAGCAGCACCGCGGCGACAGCAATGATGCACAGCACCGCAACCAGCACTCGCCGCATCAGCCCGACTTGCGTCTGGACCTTGGCAAGCCTGCGTCCCGGTCCAAATCTCGCCTCAAAGCGCCCCATCATGCCGGCTTCAATCACGCGCACCAGTTTGATGATGAACCAGGTGAGGAAGAAGACCAGAAGGATCAGGATGACGAACTGCCATGGGTTGTACCAGGAGCGCTCGCGATAGAAGACCGCGAATGCCGACTTGGCAATGATCGAAGTGACCATGCCAAAGAACGGGAATCTGGTGGCTTTTACATCGGCTTCGTCCACGCCGATCCGACGCAGCACACGGCGGGCAACGCCACTGAAAACGAACGCCAAGATTGCGGCTACGAGCGCACCGATGAGCAGGACAACCCAAAATTGCAACGATTCGGGGAGGAAGCTTGAAGCTGTTATGACTTCCTCGACGGTTTCGTCGATGGGTTCAACGGGGGTAGGTGACATGTTTAAAGCATGTCATATGGCACTAAATAAATGCTGTGTGGAACCTGCATCCGGTCCTATGGCCGTGCAGTTCTCCAGCTCCATTGCAGAACCGTCTCAGAGTGGTTCCAATTCTTTTTTGCCCTTGTGCTTCTCCAGCTCCAGGCCTTTAGTTGATTCACTGGCAGTACACGCTGCCGGAGGGCGCAAACCAAGAGAGACGGTGATCCATATGCGCCACGGAAAAATTGGAATTGTTCTAGGCACGGTGGCGGCAGCTTTGCTCGTGGTGACCCCCGCTTCCGCTGCAGCACCGGCTCCGGCCGCCCACGCGTCTACTTCCTGCCCAACGGTTTATTGGGGATCCTTGGCCAAGACCAGCTCCTTGTCCACGCAATCCACGGTGGAAAATCTTCGTACCGGACGCCATCTTTGCTTTGACCGGCTGGTCATTGATCTCGCAGGTCCCGCTGCCAGCCATTCAGCCAGGTATGTCAGTGAACTGACCGGAATCGGTTCCGGCCTGGAGGTGGACACCAGTGGCGGTGCCAACCTCGAAATCTTGGTGCAGGCTCCAGCAGCCCCGGGCTTCAACCCTGGCGCTGAGGTGAAAAATCTGGGCTACACGACGTTCCGCCAACTGGTGTGGCTGGGCAGCTTCGAAGGCCAAACCAAAGTAGGGCTCTCCACCAGAGCGCGGCTTCCCATGCGCGTGTTCACCCTCTCTGGGCCTGGCGACGGTTCACGCTTGGTCATCGATGTTGCGCACCATTGGTAAATCAGGTTCATTTCCATGATGCGTTCGCAACTTTTTGCGTGACGTAACGCGTAACACCGGGTCAACCTGCTGATTAATGTGCCACCATGCTAAGTATGTCGCGCACATTCTCTTATCAGCAGGTTGACGTCTTTGCACCCACTGCTTTCAACGGCAATGGCCTGGGAGTCGTGTTCAATGCTGACAGCCTGAGCGATGACCAGATGCAGCACTTTGCGCAGTGGATGAATCTTGCGGAAACCGTATTCTTCGTCGAACCCACCGATGCGGAAGCGGACTATGCCATTCGCATTTTCACCCCGAGCACCGAGCTTCCCTTTGCTGGCCATCCGACGCTGGGCGCGGCTCATGCCTGGCTGGAGTCAGGTGGCGAGGCTGGTCCCGCAGGCCATCTGATCCAGCAATGCGGTGCCGGATTGATTCCGGTGCGTGTGGAACGCGAAAGCAGCGAGCGCCACTCGCGCCGCTTGGCCTTCCTCGCTCCCCCGCTGACCCGATCGGGCCCTTTGGAACCGGATGTCCTGCAATGGGCGATTGCCGGACTGGGCATTCGGGAAGATGACGTGGTGGACCACCAGTGGCTGGTCAACGGTCCGCATCCTGCAGGCCTGGTGCTGCGAGACGCCGATATCGTGCTGGGCATCGAACCCGACTATGAGGCGCTTCAGGGGTTGGAAGTAGGCGTCATCGGCCCCTACACCGCCGCCAGCGTCTCCCAGAGCGTGTGGCAACCACGCGGATCGGTCATGCCACGAGTTTCCGGTACCCGCGAAGAACTGCGTCCGTTGGACTTCTCAGATTTTGAGCGTTCCGAGGAGCGCTTCCGCAATGTAGTGCTCCAGCCTCCAGCCGACTATGAGGTCCGTGCCTTCATTCCCGGTGAGGCTGTTCCGGAAGACCCCGCCACAGGTTCGCTGAATGCTGCCTTCGGCATCTGGTTGACGCAGACCGGTTATGCACCCCAGCGCTATACCGTACGCCAGGGCACGCGTCTTGGCCGTGAAGCGATCTTGCATATTGAAGCTACCGAAAAGGGCGTCTGGGTCAGTGGCGATGTCGCCACCCGCATCTCGGGTGATGTGAGTTTCGACTGATTTCCTATGCATAGTTTCGCTATCCGTTTCGCAAAGGGCCGATAGGGACTAGCCTTGAGCAGTGCCTGAATCTGCGAATCCCGAAACACACTTCGACAAGAAAGCCGCGTGGCGTGCCCTCTGGGCACTGGTCATCGGCTTCTTCATGATCCTGCTGGACACCACGATCGTGTCCACCGCAATGCCTGCCATCATGAAGTCGCTGGATGCCGATATCTCCAGCATCCTGTGGGTCAACAGCGCTTACCTGCTCACCTTCGCTGTGCCGCTGCTGGTAACCGGGCGGCTCGGTGACCGCTTCGGTCCGCGCAATATCTACCTCATCGGCATGGTCGTCTTCTCGCTGGCCTCGCTGTGGTGCGGCTTGTCCGACTCCCTCGGCTCGCTGGTGGCGGCGCGCGCCGTCCAAGGCCTTGGCGCTTCGATGATTTCCCCTCAGGCCATGACGCTCATTACCCGGCTGTTCCCGTATCAGCACCGCGGTGCAGCCATGGGCCTATGGGGCGCCGTGGCGGGCATTGCCTCGCTGATCGGTCCGATTGCCGGCGGCTTGCTGGTTGACTCCATCGGCTGGGAATGGATCTTCTTCATCAACCTGCCCATCGCGGTTATCAGCTTGATCATGGTCTTCAAATTCGTTCCGGCCCTTGAGTCCCATGCGCATTCCTTCGACTGGTTTGGCGTCATCCTTTCGGCTTTCGCCATGTTCTGCTTGGTCTTCGGCATCCAGGAAGGCGATGCCACCAACTGGGAACCGTTCATTGGCCCGCTGAATTCGTGGCATCTGATCATCATCGGCGCTGTGCTACTGGGAGCCTTCATCTGGTGGCAGGCCAAGACCAAGTCTGAACCGCTGGTTCCGCTGCGTCTATTCAAGGTCCGCAATTTCTCGTTGGCCAATGTGGCAATCACCTTCATGGGCCTGACCATCGCAACCATCGCATTGCCTATGGTGTTCTTCTTGCAGAATGTTCGCGGGCTGACGCCAACCGAATCCGCGTTGATGATTTCTCCGATGGCTTTCGTGGCGATCTTCATCGCTCCGCAGCTGGGAAAGAAGGTCAATCAGCTCAGCCCACGGATCTTGGCCGTGCCCGGGTTCCTCCTGTTTGGCGGTGCCACGGTGGTCTACGCCTTCATGATGCACGCCGATATCCCGCTGTGGGCGCTGCTGATTCCTTCTGCGGTTCAGGGTGTCGGTTCAGCCATGATCTGGCCGTCCCTGTCGCTGGCAGCCACCAAGGACCTGACCGCCCGTGATGCGGGTGCCGGTTCAGGCATTTACAACACCACCCGGCAAATCGGTTCGGTGCTTGGATCCGCGCTGATCGCAGTGATGATGGATTCCCGGATTTCGGCGCAGATCGCGCAGGCAGATTCCAAGGATCCTGCGGCGCTCATGGAAGCCACGTCTGTTGGCCTGGGCCAGGCATTGATGCTGCCTGGCTTCATCGGCGTAGCCGCGGTGCTCGTTGTGGCGTTCCTCAGCGATGGCAAGAAGGTACCGCGCTAGCAGCCAGAAACTAGCGATTAACAATGCAAGCGCCTGATCCTGGACTAGTTCAAAGTCCGTTGATCAGGCGCTTGTGCTGTGGTCGTTAGACCTTGTCTTCGGGTTCTTCTTCGCCATCGCCGTTCTTGAATTCATCGACCTTCTCGCCGATTTTTTCTTGGGCGTCCGCTGCGAAGCTCTTGATGTTCTCGGTAGCGTCACCGGCGAAGTCCTTCGCGTTTTCGACTGCCTCGCCCAGCTTCTTCTTTGCATCATCTAAGAAACCCATTGGTTCTCCTCTTAGCTTGTTGTTCAAATATGGCCGCTGAAAACCGCAGTCTTCAAAATCAATTTACGGCTTGCTGAGCGTTTTACTCAAGAGAATTGCTGCGTTTACTTTGCTTTCTTGATCTTCTTGGCCCCCTTGCGGCCAAAGATCAATGCCACAGCGATACCTGCCAGCCATACATCCTTGGCCAAGGCGGTGCCATCCGCGGTTGGACGGATGCCGTCCGACTCGGTCATGCCCGGGGTGCGCAGGTAGGAAGCCAGCAGCACACCGGAGAACGCGCCCAGGCCCAGACCGGCCAGGCGCGATGGGATCAGCGGCAGCAGCAAAGCGCTACCCAGCGAGATCTCGCCGATGGATACGGCCTTGCCGAAAACTGCTGGTTCCAGCTCGGCCAGCTGAGGCACGCCGTTGGCCGCCATCTGCTGCAGGCCTGCCGCGCTGGCTTCATCGATGCGCAACTTGTTGATGCCGCTGTTGAGAATCAACGCACCACTGACCAAACGTAGCGCGGCGTTTGCAATCGAGATTCCCATGGGCCCTCACTTCTCTTTCATTTCGTCCAGGATTGGCGTTCCTGCATAGAACGCCCTGATGTTCAGCGTAGTCATGGGCGCAGTAGTTCACAATCATTTGCGCGGCGCGCATAGCTGAACCCAAGAATCTCCCAGCTTGAATCGTGCTAAATTCGTGAATCATGATCGCTTCTTCCGCAGTACCCCCAGCAGCCCTTGATCTGCTCATTACCCAGGGCTTCGATGCCACCAGCGTCGACGAGCTGGCAGTTGCCGCTGGTATTTCCCGTTCCACCTTCTTCCGCCGTTTCGGTTCGAAAGAAAATATGGTCTTTGCCGACCAGGAAATGATCATTACGCACGTCGAGACCACCCTGGCCGCCTCGTCGGTGGACGCAATCACGACGCTCATCGATGCTGCCCATGTGGTTTTCGACCAGTACACGGTAAATCCCGAAGGCGCCCAGCTGCGCCACAAGCTGCTCTCCTCGGTGCCGTCGCTGCGCGAGCGCGAGCTGGTTTCCACGCACCGATATGAACGGGCGTTTTACGGATTCTTGAATCGTCGCGATTTGGCGAAGAGCGCCACGGAGAAATCGCTGTGCCTGGGCGTTAGCGCCGGCTTGGTCGCGATCCACAACGATCATTTGCGCAGCTGGCTCAAAGACGCGCAAAGCACGGACCGTACGAAGCTGGCCGACGACGTGCGCCAGTTCCTGAACCGCTTCGCAGACCTGCTCGACCCTGAGCAGGCCGCGGCCGCCCCCAAGCCCGCGGCACCCAGCGTGGTGGTTTCGGTCTTGGATTCCGGCGCCGACGAGCAGGCGATTCTCCAGGCTGTCTCCCGTGCGCTCAAAGAGCACGGGAAATAATCGATTTCACCCCACATTTGAAACCTAGTTTCTTGACATGGCACTGCGTTCCACTAGTCTAGGAGTGAAGCTTTTTCACCGTAGCTATTAGGAGCATCTGAAATGTCCCAGCTGGAGACCGATTTTGAATTTCCCGCCGGCGTTGTTGAACCCGAATATGACCTGTGGTCAGGCGACGTCAATATCGATCCGACCGGAATCTTTGCCGAGGTAGGCGAAGCGGACAACGCTTGGCGCGCCAAGGCCCGCAAATTCATCCTCGACGAGGTCAAGAACGACATCCACGAGTACTGGGACAAGGCCGACTACCCGCTGCATCTGGTCAAGAAGCTTGGCGATGCAGACCTTCTGCGCGATGGACTGAACTTCGAGGGCTACGAAGAAATGAGCCCGCTGGCTGCCGGCTTGGTCAACATGGAAATGGCCCGGGGCGACGGTTCGGTCTCCACCATTGTTGGCGTCCAGGGCGGTCTGGCTCTTCGCTCCGTGCTGTACTGCGGCAACGCGGAGCAGATCCAGAAGTACGCCGTACCCATGCTGCGTGGTGAACTTCCAGGCGCTTTCGCACTGACTGAGCCAACCCATGGTTCCGACTCGGTTTCGCTGGAAACCCGTGCAACCAAGGTTGAGGGCGGCTACCGCCTGAGCGGTGAAAAGAAATGGATCGGCAACGGTTCGGTAGGCGGCGTGAGCATCGTTTGGGCCCGCGACGACGAAGGCAAGGTTCGCGGCTTCATCGTGCACCAGGAAGCCGAAGGCTACAAGGCCACCACTATCGAGAACAAGCTCTCCCTGCGCGCCATTTGGCAGGCGCATATCCGCATGGAGAACGTCTTCGTTCCGGACCACGACGTGATGCCCGACGCCAAGAGCTTCAAGGACACTTCCCGCGTCCTGTTCGCCACCCGGCTGGGCGTCGCCTGGTCTGCGGTGGGCCACGCGACCGCTTGCTACGAGTCGGCCGTGAGCTACGCCAAGCAGCGCGTGCAGTTCGGCCGTCCGCTTGCCGCCAGCCAGATCGTCCAGGAGCGCCTGGCCCGCATGCAGTCCGAGCTGGCGACCATCCAGGTTCTGGTCATGCAGGCGACCAAGCGCGAAACCTCCGGTGAGCTGACCGGCCCGCAGGCTTCGCTGGCCAAGTACACCGCAACTCGCACCGCACGCACCATCGCAGCGAACGCCCGCGACCTGCTCGGCGGCAACGGCATCCTGACCAGCAACCGCGTGGCCCGCCACTTCGCCGATGTGGAAGCAATCCACACCTATGAAGGCACCGAAACCGTGCAGGCGCTGATCATGGGCCGCGATATCACCGGCTTCTCCGCCTTCGCCTAGAACCTAGTCGCAGGAAAGCACGCCGGGACCCAGCTCGTTCTTCTGAGCATCGGTCCCGGCGTGCTTTTCTCTACGGCCGGCCCAAACGGTTCTTGGTCTTGGCCGTTGCCACGTGATCCCACGGATTCTCCGGCCAGGGATGCTTCGGGTAGCGCCCGCGCATTTCAGAACGCACCTGGGCGTAGGGCCCATTGAAGAAGCTCACCAAATCATCGGTCACCGCCAGCGGCCTGCCACCTGGTGAAAGCAAGTGGAACTGCACCGGAAGCTTGCCCTTGACCAGACGGGGCGACTTATCCAGCCCAAAGCATTCTTGCAGTTTCACCGCTACGACCGCTGGACCCGTTTCACCGACTTCAGGGTAGGCCACGGAAATCCTTGATCCCGAAGGCACCTGGAGCCGTTCGGGCACCAGGGAATCGAAATCATGGGCATGCTCCCACGGCAGCAAGGTCCGCAATGCCGAATACAGGTCAACCTTGGCCGCGTTCTTGCCGGTGGCTATCTGCCGCAAGACCGGCTGCAGCCAGTTTTCCGCCGATGCAATCAGGGCTTGGTCATCAACTGCGGCAAAGGGTTCCCCGAGCAACCGATGGGCCACGGCCATTCGCCGACGCAATGCATCAAACTTCTCGTGTGTTCCGAAGAAGGCTATCCCCTGCGTGGCTATCGCGCTGTTGACAGCCTGCATGCCCAGCTTTTCGGTGGCCTTGATCGGATGGGCGGCCAGCTCGATCTCGCCGAAGCTCTCGATCTGGCGAGCGGTGATCCTTCCGTCAACCAATTCAGCCATTTCGCGCTTCTGATGCATCTGCGGCAACAGGTCTACGGCAGTCTCAAGATCAATGCCAATGGCCCGTCGGATCACGGCCTTGGATCCAGTTCGGGACACCTCGGCGACCGCAAGAAATTCTTCATGCATCAGCTGGCTGCCCCGTGGCAAGGTTGCCCTGGTGCCCGAAGCCAACAGGTATTCGTCCGGGCCGACCTTGCGCGCAATCCATTGCGGGTATGCCAAGGCGCACACACCTGCCAGGGCCGCAGTTGCCGGTGCAGGCCGACGCCCGGTGCGGTTTGCGGTAGTACCCAGGAGCTTTTCCAGGCGCTGCGCTTCATGCTTCCAGGCATGGTTCGCCGGATGCGAACTGCGGCGAACCGCGGCAAGCAATTCATTCAGGTCTGCACTGGCAATGCGTTCCGAGCTGGCCAGCAATGCAACAGCATCCGAGGCGGCCCGGGGTCCGAAGATCTGGCTTCCTTCCAGCAACGCGCGGGCGGCACGCGGGTCTGCTGGGATCTTCATCATCTGCTCGCCCAAGGAGGTGATCTGCCCGGTTTCATCAACCGCGTCCAGGCTGCGCAAGACCTGCTCGTCGCTGGCCATGGTGCTAGCTGGCGGTGCTTCCCACATGGCCAGCCCGTCGCCACGCGGGGTTCCCCACGCCGCGAGCGACAAGCCTGCGGCCACCAGATCACCGGTGCGGATTTCCGGCGTGGAGTGCGCCGGGGCGGCGGCAAAGGATTTGGGGTCCAAGGTCCGCACCACCTTGCCCGGCCCCAGACGTCCTGCTCGGCCCGCCCGCTGGGTGGCTGCGGAACGGCTGGCAACTACTGTCATCAACCCCGAGAACCCACGTGAGCTGTCTCGGCGCGGCTCGCGGGCGTAGCCGGCGTCGATGACCAGATGCACCCGCGGCACGGTCACCGACGATTCGGCAATGGATGTGGAGACGATGATCCGCGGAGCGCTGCCGGTCTCTGGCTCGCTGAGGATCCGGTCTTGTTCCTTGGAAGAGATTTGCGAGTGCAGGGCCAACGCTTGCACCCCGGCGGCAGAAACCTGCGAGCAGACGCGTTCGACTTCTCGTACGCCAGGGACAAATACCAAGGTGTCCACCGGGGTGCCGCTTGCTGCGTTGGCCGCCGCGGAGTGCTGTACCGCAACGGCGGCAACGTGGCGCAGGTAGTCTTCGTTCAGCCCGCGTTCGGTATTCCGGGTTCCGGCGAAACTATCGAAAGCTTCTTGCACGCCAAATTGCGCGGTTTGGGCACTGAGCACCGGAGCTGGCTGGCCGCGGGTCAGCAGCGAGGAGAGTTCTCGGGCGTGCAAGGTGGCACTCATCAAGATCAGCGACAGGTCATCGCGCAATTCGCTGACCTGGTTGGCCATGGCCAGCAGCAGGTCCGTTTCGATCGACCGCTCGTGGACTTCATCAATGATCACCGCGCTCACACCGGCAAGATCCGGATCCGCCAGCAACCTGCGCAGCATCAGGCCTGCGGTCACGAATTCCACCCGGGTCTGCGCCGAAGCTTTTCGTTCCCCACGCACGGCGAAGCCGACGCGCTCCCCCAAAGCTGATCCATCAAGCTGGGAGAGGCGACGGGCCGCCGCTCGGGCAGCGACTCGGCGCGGCTGGGTCACGATGATCTTGCCACCCAGTCCTGCCTGGTCCAGCGCGTTGGCGACTGCGGGTGGAACTATCGTCGTCTTGCCGGATCCCGGTGGCGCCTGGATGACCAGCGGCTGGGCCGGATTAGCCGCCAAGGATGCAAAGAGTTCTTCCCTGCTGGGACCGAAGGCCAGCCCGGAAGAGATCCTATGCAGGTCGAAGGGGGCGAAACTCATGCTTGGCGTCCAGCCCAGAAGGACTCGATTGCGTTCACCACGGGCTCAATCGGGAACAGGGTGCTGCCGTGGGTTCGGCCCGGCAATGCCACCATGCGGGCATCAGGCAAGGTACGGACCATGATCTTGTTCTGGTCGAAGCGCGGCTGGTCCCGGGTGCCGATCAGCAGCAAGGTCGGGATTCTGATCTTGGCCAGATCGGACAGGTTGATGTTCTGCAAGGTCTCGGCAGCCTCGTAGTAGGCGGCCAGCGCCAGCGGGTCATTGGATTTGAAGGCCATGCGGGTTGCTGGATCCAGGCGTCCGTTCTTTTCCTGCCCGGTGACGAATCCTTCGATATCACCATCGCGAAGGACATCGAGGTAGCCAGGGAAGAAGAGCTTCCCGATTTCGCCGGGGGTAATTTCGTAGGTGCCGCCGAGCATGATCAGCGAGATCACCTGCTGCGGGTGGTGCATGGCCATGTGCAGCCCGGTGCGTGCGCCAAAAGAGTAGCCGACAACATGAATACGTTCGATGCCCAGGTGATCCATCACCGCGTGGATATCGCTGACCACCTTGTCCATGGTGTAGTCGGCCACATCGTGGGATTTGGCTGATTTGCCATGCCCCCGCAGGTCCATGCGGATGGTGCGGTGTCCCTCGCCCAGCGCCTTGGTGTAGCCGAGCCCTCGCCAGATGGACCGGGACAGGGCGGAGCCATGGAGGAACAGAATCGGTTCCCCGGCAGCCCCGTCATCGTCAAAGAAGATTTCAGAACCATCTGCGGGATTATTGATCATCGGCATGCCTTCGATTAAATCCTGTATTGCCAGTGAAGGCGAAATCAGAGTTTGCTGCCGCCCTCGACATCCGCGGCTAATAGGTGAACACTGAAGACACAGGGTCTAGCCACCCGCAGGGGGTGGCCCACGGAAGTTGGGAGGAAGAGCATGTCTGAACAATCAGCTGCTGGGCAGCCCGGTGGCGTTGATGAAGAAAAGCTGCGGTTGGCCGCAGAGGAAAAGAAGCGCCATGACGAGCACGACGAGGCTCTCGTCGAAGAATGGGAAGACGAATCATTCCCGGCATCGGATCCGCCCTCGAATTATTAGCCGCAGCATTTTCCCTAGAGACCGCACACGTTGCATTCAGCTGCTTTCAAGTTTCAGCTCCTAGTGTGGTTAATACCTTCTCAAGGTGCGAGTGATCTAGATGAACCGATCCGCACAGGCGTTACCTCCTTGGCCTGGCGGGTCGGTTCTTCATTTAACCCGATCCACGAAACCATTACGCACACAGCGGATTCACCTTTGCGCTATTTATTTAGTTCAGGCTCTGGCCTATTGTGGAAACTGCCTTCAAATCGATTTCCGCTCGCCAGCACTTGGCCTGGCAGAAAGGTGCCTCGTGGAATACGAACGCCTCCCGTCCATCCCGGAACTGCACCGTCCCTACACTGCTGCCGCAGACCGCTATGAGCACTTCGGCTACCGCCGCGTAGGCGACTCCGGCCTACGCCTGCCCCCACTGTCCTTGGGACTGTGGTGGAACTTCGGCGACAACCGCCCGTTCGACTCCCAGCGCGAGATCCTGCGCCACGCTTTCGATAACGGCATCAACCACTTCGACCTGGCCAACAACTACGGCCCTCCGGCAGGTTCAGCCGAAGAGAACTTCGGCCGCATGATGGAAAAGGACTTCAAGCCCTACCGCAACGAGCTGGTCATCTCCTCCAAGGCCGGCTACGACATGTGGCCAGGCCCGCACGGCACCTTCGGCTCGCGCAAGTACCTGCTGGCCTCCTGCGAAGCCTCGCTGAAGAAGATGAATCTGGACTACGTGGACATCTTCTATTCGCACCGTTTCGATCCGAAGACGCCCCTGGAAGAAACCATCGGCGCTTTGGATACCCTGGTTCGCCAGGGCAAGGCCACCTACGTGGGCATCTCCTCGTACTCGGCAGAACGCACCGCTGAGGCTGCCGCTATCGCCAAGGACCTGGGGACCCCGCTGGTAATCCACCAGCCTTCGTACAACATCCTGAACCCATGGGTAGAGCACGGCCTGCTGCAGACCTTGGAGAAGGAACGCATGGGCACCATTGCCTTCACCCCGCTGGCCCAGGGCCTGCTAACCGACAAGTACCTGGAAACCACTGATGTGGTTCGCCAAGGCGGACGCCGTTCGCTCGAAGCCCAGCTGACCGATGAGAACCTGGCCAAGGTCCGCAGCCTGAACGAGGTTGCGCAGAAGCGCGGGCAGTCGCTGGCGCAGATGGCCCTGGCCTGGTTGCTGCGCGAAGGCGCGGCAACCTCGGTATTGATTGGCGCCTCGTCCACCAAGCAGCTCGACGAGAACCTGGGTGCGCTTGACAACCTCGAGTTCACCGAGGATGAATTGGCCCAGATTGCCAAGATCGCCCAGGGCGATGCCGGAATCGACTGGTGGCGTTCTTCCGCTATCGGATAGCAACCCACTGAACACACAGGTAATAGCTGTGTTCGTGAGCCGTGGTTTCCAAGACAAGTCTTGGAAACCACGGCTTTTCCATTCGCTTCTGTCTGCAACTTTTCCTCAAGCAAAAAACCTCCTGTTCCTTGGTGGCTGAAAGTTGTTTCTGCGGATAAGCTCGGAGTAGACGAAATATGAAGTGAATTACATTCATTTATTGCGTGAAGTCCGCTAGCGTTAGATCCACACGGCTTACGCTGACCACTTTTGTGCATATGACAGGAGCATTGATGAGCGCCCCAACCTACAAGGTCTTGAACCCGGCTACCGGTGAAGTCGTCGAGGAATTCGACGCGGCAACCGATGATCAAGTCGAACAGTCGCTGGCTGCCGCGCAGAGCGCCTACGAATCATGGCAGGACGTTGACATCAACGAACGCGCCAAGATCGTCTCCAAGGTAGGCGCGCTCTTCGCCGAGCGCGCAGCAGAACTCGGCAAGATCATGACCACCGAAATGGGCAAGCCATTGTCCGAGGCCGTGGGCGAGGCTGAATTCTGCCAGGAGATCTTCGAGTACTTCGCCACCGAGGGTCCGGCCTTGGCCGCGGACCAGGAGATCAAGTCCTTCTCCGGCGGCAAGGCCGTCGTGCAGAAGCGCCCGGTTGGCCCGCTGCTGGGCATCATGCCTTGGAATTTCCCGCTGTACCAGGTTGCGCGCTTCGCGGCACCTAACCTGATGCTGGGCAACACCATCATCTTGAAGCATGCCGAGTCCTGCCCGCGTTCGGCCCTGGCCATCCAGGAAATCATGGATGAAGCCGGCGTCCCTGCAGGTGTCTACAACAACCTCTTCGCCACCCACGAGCAGATCTCAACCATCATCGCCGATGCCCGGATCCAGGGTGTCTCGCTGACCGGTTCGGAGCGCGCTGGCGCCATTATCGGCGAGCAGGCCGGCCGAAACCTGAAGAAGGCCGTGCTGGAGCTGGGCGGCTCGGATCCCTTCGTTGTCTTGGACTCCGATGACGTATCCGGCATCGTGGATACCGCTTGGGGCTACCGCATCGACAACACCGGCCAGGCTTGCAACTCGAACAAGCGCATGATCGTCATGGAAGACATCTACGAC
This sequence comes from Glutamicibacter sp., assembly GCF_050701915.1. Classification (NCBI taxonomy): domain Bacteria; kingdom Bacillati; phylum Actinomycetota; class Actinomycetes; order Micrococcales; family Micrococcaceae; genus Glutamicibacter; species Glutamicibacter sp. The sequence continues at coordinate 23,066 of NZ_JBOGEG010000044.1, forward strand.
GAGTTCGTTTCCGAACTAACCAAGCGTGCCGAAGGCCTGCAGCCCGGCGACCCGATGGCGGAATCCGAAGGCACCTTCGCCCCGCTGTCCTCTCGCAAGTCGGCAGAGTCCCTCCACGAGCAGGTCCAGGATGCCGTCTCCAAGGGCGCTACCCTGCACGCCGGCGGCGTGCTGCACGACGGCCCTTCGGCCTACTACTCCCCTGCGGTGCTCACGGGAATCACCAAGGACATGCGTGCCTACTACGAGGAGCTCTTCGGCCCGGTAGCAGTGGTCTACAAGGTATCCAGCGACGAGGAAGCCACCGAACTGGCCAACGACACCATCTACGGCCTGGGCGGTTCTGTGCACTCCACCGATGTTGAGCGCGCCTCCAAGGTGGCGCAGAAGCTGCAGTCCGGCATGACCAACGTGAATGCAGCCAGTGCAGAAGGCGCAGAAATGCCATTTGGCGGCGTGAAGCGTTCGGGCTTTGGCCGTGAGCTGGGCCCGCTGGGCATGGACGAGTTCGTGAACAAGCGCCTGTTTTACGTAGGCGAGTAATACTTTAACTACAATGAGGGGCTGTTTCCTGATCATCTCAGGAAACAGCCCCTCAGCTTTGTTACGTTCTAGACGCTGACTTTTTGGTGCAATTCTTCATACGGTTCATCGCCGGGAGTCTTCTTCGCTTCTGGAGCGGCCGCCTCATCAGGCAAATCATTGACTGTCTTCTTGAACCAATTCGCTAATCGGCTCCAGGTGACGTCACGGATGAAGATGGCATCTACGCCAACCATTGCCAGGGAGAACCACGGCAGGCCCATCAAGATGGCAATGCCGATATGGAACGACACCATCGCAAAGAGCACAGGGATACGTGTCCACCGGAAGAGCAATGCCCCTGGGAAGCTGACTTGCAGAAGGATCGATCCAATACTCGCGATGGCAACAGACCACCCCATCGTGGTTATCAGTTCGCTGATCTCGGGCCATGGTCCAAAGCGCATCGTGTGCAGCGGTCCATAGACTGCCGTGCCCTCTTGCCACGGTTCACCGGTGGACTTGTATAGCGCACCCGAAACGTAAATCATGAACACCTGGCAGGCCAAGGCAATGATGGCCAGGTTGTGCCAAAGAGCGGTCAACGAGCTAGGCAGTACACGGGCACCGTTCCACAGCATTGCGAACGCGTTCCCGCTGTAGCCAGCATTGCGGCCACGGCGGCGTGCATCGAATGACCATCGAGCCGAGTGATCAGTAAACATCATCAGGAACATGGCAATACGCATGGCGTTATCGCCCTGATCGCTACCGAAGAACGGGGTTTCAATGAACCCGATCCATAGCCACAGGAAAACAGGAAGAACAATACGTGCGCGGTAGCCAACTATGAGCGTCACGGCCAATACCATCATCATTAGGAAGAAGATGGTCACCGCCGTATCGTTCTTCGCAATCGAGAAGAAGAAATCGAAGAAGCCGGTTTTGCCAAATGAGTTAATTGGTTCTTCAAGTTGGCCGGACCACGCTGCACCACTTCCATAGGTGTACAGGCGGGTGCTGAAATTAGTCAGCAACAGACCCAAAGCTGCCGACCCGAACAGGATACGAGCCACAGCGATGCCATATAGGGCGCGCTTCTGGTCATATAGCCAGCCTTCGACGGTCGCGATAACGTTCTTGCAGACATTGATGAAGTGCGGTGGCCCCTCACGCCAAAAAGCGGACCATATACGAGCAATCGCGGTAAATACCTTGGAAGCTATATTCATTTGCTTGCATCCACCGCTTCCAGGGAGTTGAAGACCTTGGCAAAGTTCGCTTGGCTTTGGCCGTCTATTATTGTCATTCCACGCCAGCCAGATTCGATAGTGACCGGCTTAGGTCGTTTCGCGTTTTCGTCATTTCTCTGCGAGTAGGGAACGACTCCTTGGCGACCAGCCCTGAACTGTATTCTAGAAATTTCCTCATCGCCCCAAACGGCCTTGGCAATCTGAGTAGCGTAGGCGCTTGCCTGCTTTTCTGCGACTAAGAAATCAGCGGTTTTATTTTTCGAGCTGCTTGAACTCTTCGTTGCCTGACTATTGAGTCGGTTAGTCATTCGTTGAGTCCAGTCATCTCCCTTGAAGTAACTGAGCTCGACTGATTCTTGCTGATTGTCGTTTAGTTTTCGCCACGAATTCTGGTAAACGCTCGACATGCGGTCGCCTGCTAGCGAAGCCCTCGGCGGAAACAAGTTGTGATGGATCATATCCATTTCGCGTTTCACGGGATCAATCCATTCCGTGATGTATTCTTCGCCCGCTTCATCCACGATGCTGGCTCGGACCTCAAAGGAATAGTCGCCATCGACCGGCTTGGGAGCAAATACAGACCAGCTTTGCCCAAACATAGGCATCATGTAGTTGCGCAACGCATTGTCTGGAACTATTTTGCGAATCTCATTTGTGGGAGCTACCCAGAGAAATGTCGCGAAAATATGCCATGCAGTCAGCAAGACACAGACGAATCCAACTAGCCGAAGCCATAACGGATATTTCCTACTCTTGGCGGTGCCAGAAGATACCGTCATTTCCCATTCCTGTCCGTTCGGGAATCTGATTCTCGCCCGTAAACTGGATCATCATTTTACGGGTATCCAATCTTCAATTTCGTTTCTTAGTTGGGGATTTACGCCCAACATATTATGCACAGAATAGACGATAAGCCGGGCCGACCAATGTGGTCAGCCCGGCTTGCCGTATTTATTACAAGGTCAAGCTACTATGCGCGCTTGCGACGAGCGATCATGATGCCCGCACCAGCTAGTGCCAGCAGTACTGCTGCACCGCCTGCCAGGAGAACACCCGATGCGCCGGTATCAGCCAGCTTGTCGTCATTCTTGCCATTGTTCTTGCCGTCGGAGCTGGAGTCCTTGTCCGATCCGTTCGAAGCCGAATCGCCCTCGGCTGCAGCGTCGTCAGCGTTCGAAGCCGAATCGCCCTCGGTTGCATCAGCGGTTGCATCAGCCTCGGCGTCAGCGGTTGCATCAGCAGTCGCATCAGCAGTCGCATCAGCAGTCGCATCAGCGGTCGCATCTGCCTCGGCGTCGGCAGTCGCGTCGGCAGTCGCATCGGCAGTCGCATCAGCGGTTGCATCGGCCTCGGCGTCGGCAGTCGCATCGGCAGTCGCATCAGCGGTTGCATCGGCCTCGGCGTCGGCAGTCGCATCGGCAGTCGCATCAGCGGTTGCATCGGCCTCGGCGTCGGCAGTCGCATCAGCAGTCGCATCAGCAGTCGCATCAGCGGTTGCATCAGCAGTCGCATCAGCAGTCGCATCAGCCTCGGCGTCAGCGGTTGCATCGGCAGTCGCATCAGCAGTCGCATCGGCAGTCGCATCAGCGGTTGCATCAGCAGTCGCATCAGCGGTTGCATCAGCAGTCGCATCGGCAGTCGCATCAGCGGTTGCATCAGCAGTCGCGTCGGCAGTCGCATCAGCGGTTGCATCAGCAGTCGCGTCGGCAGTCGCGTCAGCGGTTGCATCGGCAGTCGCGTCGGCAGTCGCGTCAGCGGTTGCATCGGCAGTCGCGTCAGCGGTTGCATCGGCAGTCGCGTCAGCGG